>NZ_JASCPK010000028.1:0-54066 GCF_029959385.1 Pseudomonas sp. PS01303 | reverse complement strand
CCGTTGGGTTGCGTAGCGACCCCATTATTTTGGGGCTGCTGCGCAACCCAACGGGGATAAATCCCCTCGCCACAATTTAGGCTTTCTCCCAAACCTCAAAGCTGTACGCGGGTTTATCGCCCTCAGCTGGATTCGGCACGTTCGACACCAGTTTCCAGTCGTTCAAATCAAACTCCGGAAACCACGCATCCCCTTCCGGGCTCAACGCCACGCGCGTCAAATACAGACGATCCGCCTGCGCCAGCCCTTGCGCGTACAACTGCGCGCCACCAATCAGCATCAGCTCATCAACGCCCTGCTCTTTCGCCCATTCTTCGGCGCGAACCACCGCTGCTTCCAGCGACGGATACACCTCGGCACCTTCCAGCACCAGATCGGCCTGACGGCTGACTACGATGTTCAAGCGCCCCGGCAACGGTCGGCCAAGCGAATCCCAAGTCTTGCGACCCATGATGATCGGCTTGCCCAAGGTCGTGGCCTTGAAGTATTTGAAGTCCCCCGGCAGGTGCCAGGGCATGCTGTTGTCGACGCCGATCACGCGGTTTTCACCGAGGGCTGCGATCAGGCTGAGGGGGAGTGATTTAGTCATGCCGGCGAGGATACCAGAGCCGCGCTTACCCCGATAAGCGCCACAGCGGTTATGCTCAGCGCTGGATTAAGCAACGGGATGCCGCGTGACTGAACTGACTCCACTGCAAAACCTCTGGCTCACCGAGACCGTGCGCCTGCGCGAAGAACACGCCGGCCCGCTGGAAGATCTGGAAGCCAATCGACTGGCGCGCGCGGCCGGCGGCGATCTGCCGAGCCGCATTCAGCGCCGGGCGCTCTGGCTGGCCGAACGTGACGGGCTGACGGCTGCACTCAAACACTGGCTGCAAGGCGCGCGTCTGGCGCTGGTGTTGCTGATGATCTTCGCGGTGCTGAGCGGCGCTGGTCTGGCCTTCGCCGCACTCGGCCAGACGCCGGTCAATGTGTTTTGGGCCTTGGGCAGTCTGCTCGGGCTGAACCTGATTCTGCTGCTGAGCTGGTTGCTGGGCTTGATCTTTGCCGGCGAACACGGCGCCACGCTCGGACGATTGTGGCTGTGGCTCAGCGAAAAACTGGCCCGCGACGCCAAAGCCGCGCAACTGGCGCCCGCCCTGCTGCTGATGCTGCAACGCAAGAAACTCAATCGCTGGGCGCTCGGTACGCTGGTCAACGGTTTGTGGTTGCTGGCGATGCTCAGCGCGCTGATTCTGCTGCTGACGCTGATGGCGACCCGGCGCTACGGCTTCGTCTGGGAAACCACGATTCTCAGCGCCGACACCTTTATCCATGTCACCCACGCGCTGGGGTATCTACCGTCGCTGCTCGGTTTCAACGTGCCGACGGTGGAGATGATCCGCGCCAGCGGCGACGGCGCGCTCGACATCGAAAGCGCTCGCCAGGCCTGGGCGACCTGGCTGGTTGGCGTTTTGGTGGTGTACGGCGTGCTGCCGCGTCTGCTGCTGACGCTGTTGTGTTTCTGGCGCTGGAACAGCGGCAAAACCGCGCTGCGTCTGGACTTGAACCTGCCCGGCTACGCGCAATTGCGCGAACATCTGATGCCGACCAGCGAACGCCTCGGCGTCAACGATCCGGAGCCTGCGCAACTGCACCGCGTTGAAAGCAGCGTCGGCGAACTCGCCAGCGAAGGTGCGTTGCTGGTCGCCATCGAACTCGACGAACAACGCCCATGGCCGCCCGCGCTGCCGAAAAATGTCAGCAATGCTGGCATCCTCGACAGCCGCGAATCACGCCATAAACTTCTCGAACAACTCAGTCGCTTCCCGCCGGCACGTCTGGCGATTGCCTGCGACCCACGGCGTTCACCGGATCGCGGCAGCCTCGCCTTGATCGCCGAACTGGCGCGCAACGCCGGAGAAACCCGCGTCTGGCTGCTGCAAGCGCCGCCCGGTGAAGCGCTGGATGCCGAACGCCTCGGCGACTGGCACATGGCGCTGCAACAGCTTGATCTGCAGTTTGCCGATTGCGCGCCGTTGAACTGGCTGGAGACTGGCCATGACTGATGCCTGGAAAGCGCCGCTGAAACTCGCCGTGGTCGGCCACACCAACGTCGGCAAGACCTCACTGTTGCGCACGCTGACCCGCGATGTCGGTTTCGGCGAAGTCTCCCATCGCCCGAGCACTACGCGGCATGTCGAAGGCGCGCGGTTGTCGGTGGACGGCGAACCGTTGCTCGACCTCTACGACACGCCGGGGCTGGAAGACGCCATCGCCCTGCTGGATTTTCTCGAACGCCTGGAACGCCCCGGCGAACGCCTCGATGGCCCGGCGCGGCTGGCGCGGTTTCTCGACGGCAGCGAGGCGCGCCAGCGTTTCGAGCAGGAGGCGAAAGTGCTGCGGCAACTGCTCGCCTCCGACGCCGGGTTGTATGTGATCGATGCGCGCGAACCGGTGCTGGCCAAGTACCGCGATGAACTGGAAGTGCTCGCCAGTTGCGGCAAACCGCTGCTGCCGGTGCTGAATTTTGTCAGCAGCGCCAACCATCGCGAGCCGGATTGGCGTGAGGCGCTGGCGCGGCTGGGGCTGCATGCGTTGGTGCGTTTCGACAGTGTGGCGCCGCCTGAAGATGGCGAGCGGCGGCTGTATGAAAGTCTGGCGCTGCTGCTGGAAAATGCTCGTCCACAACTGGAACGGTTGATTGCTGATCAACAGGCTCAGCGCCTGGCGCGTCAGCAAAGTGCGGCGCGTTTGATTGCTGAATTGTTGATCGATTGCGCTGCTTGTCGGCGCAGTGTGGTCAGCGAAGCGGAGCAGGAACAGCAAGCCATCAGCGAACTGCGCAAGGCTGTGCGTCAGCGTGAGCAGAAGTGCGTTGAGGCGCTGCTCAAGCTGTATGCGTTTCGTCCGCAGGATGCGGCGGCGAGTGATTTGCCGTTGCTCGATGGGCGCTGGGGTGATGACCTGTTCAACCCGGAAACCTTGAAGCAACTCGGGGTGCGCGTGGGCGGCGGGATTGCTGCCGGTGCAGCGGCGGGGGCTGGTGTGGATTTGCTGGTTGGCGGGATTACCCTTGGCGCAGCGGCGTTGGCGGGGGCGATTGCCGGGGGTGCGCTGCAGACGGCGCGCAGTTATGGCAGTCGCTTGCTCGGCAAGATCAAAGGGCAGCGTGAGTTGACGGTGGATGATGGGGTGTTACGGCTATTGGCGCTGCGCCAGCGGCAGTTGGTGTTGGCGCTGGATCAGCGTGGGCATGCGGCGATGGATGCGGTTCAGGTCGCTACTCCGCAGGATAAGACCTGGCGCGAGGGCAAGTTGCCGGAGGCGCTGAACAAGGCGCGGGCGCATCCGCAGTGGTCGTCGCTCAATTCGCAGGCGAAGTTGAATCAGGCGGAAAGGCAGGAGCAGATTGAGGGGCTGGTTGATCGGGTGCTTGAGCTTTAGATCGCTACCCCCTCACCCCAGCCCTCTCCCCCAAGGGGGCGAGGGGGAAAGGGAGCAGATCTGCATGCTGTCCAAACCTGAGTTCGGCTGGATATTTCAGGTCGATGTATCACCTGAGAACAACTCCGTAGGCTCCCTCTCCCTCCGGGAGAGGGCTGGGGTGAGGGCGACAATCACCCTGCCGCCAACAAAACCTCAGCCTTGCGCTTGAGCACACCCAAATCCATCACCGGCACCGCTCTCTCCTTGGCCAGCTCATCCCACTGCCGCATCCGCAAACTGACCGCACACAACGGATCCCGCTCAAACACCTCCGCCTCCGCCTCGGTCATCACCCCGCCCTGATACTCCAGCGTCCGCCGGCTCGCCTCACTCAACCGCTCGAAATACCCCGGCTCACGCAGCGTCAGATACCGCTTGGCCTGCACGTGATATTCCACCAGCCGCGCCAGCCGCTCACTGAAACCGGCCTCGCGCAAATAATCCGCACCCAGCCGTTCATGGCTGACCACACCGTAACCGCCCATGTTCTCCGCCCCTTCGGCACACAAATGGCCGATGTCATGGAAGAACGCCGCCAGCACCACTTCATCATCAAAACCCTCGGCGATCGCCAGTTCGGCGGCCTGGGACATGTGCTCGATCTGTGACACCGGTTCGCCGATGTAATCGCTGGTGCCAAAACGCTCATACAGCGCGAATACCGTGGCGACGGTTTGTTCGTGACCTGTCATCAAATTTCCTCCAACAACTGTGCAACGTTGCGTTCGGCCATCGCCGGGCCGACGCTCATGCCGACGCCGGTGTGCATCAGCGCCACACTCAACCCCGCTGCCGGGCGCAGCAACGAAAACGGCCCGGGCCCCCGAGAACCATAGACGCCCTGCCAGCGCTCGACCACTTGCACCTTGCAGCCCAGCGTCAGCTCGGCCAACTCGATCATCCAGTCATCCACCTGCTCAGCGTTGAACGGTGAAGGGTCGCTGCCGTAATGGTGCGAGTCGCCGATGATCAGTTCGCCGTACGGCGTCGGGCTGATCAGCAGGTGGATGCCGTTGTCGTGCAGGTGCGGTTGTTCACGCAGGATCTGCGCCTGCACCGCCGCTGCTTCCGGCAGATCGGCGAAGGCGCCGTAGTGCACGCAGCTGAGGCCGGTGAGCAAGGCGTGTTGCAGATTCAGTTCGGTCGCAGGTTTGGCGCGGAGCATTTGCAGGCGGCAGATTTGCGGGTCGAGCGCGGCGATTGGTTCGGCCAGCAGGGTTTGATAATCGTGGCCGGAGCAGACGATGATCTGCTCGGCGGTAAAGCTGCCGGCGGTGCTGTGCAAGCGCCCCGGCTCGACGTCGCGTACGAGCGTGGAGAAGTGAAACTCGACGCCGAGGTCGCGACGCAGGTAATCAATCAGCGCCGGGATCGCTTCGCGCGAATACAGCTGTTGATCGTCGATGCCATGAAGCGCGGCGCGGTGATGGCGGAACTGGCCGTTGTAGAGATCGCGCATAGCAGCGCCGCGCAGGAGGTCGACGTTGTAGCCGTGTTCAATCGCGCGAGTGGCGCAGAAGGTTTCGAGCAGGTGTTCTTCGGCTTCGGTTCTGGCGAATAGATACGAGCCGTTGCGCTTGATTTGCAGCCCGGCGAGTTGCGCCCAATCGCCCCAGATCTCGCGGCTGGCCTTGGCCAGTTCAAGCATCGGGCCGGGGGGCTGGCCGGTGACCAGGGCCTGGCCGAAGTTGCGCACCGAGGCGCCGAGGGGCGTGGCGGTGCGTTCAAAAACGGCGACCTTGAGGCCGCGTTTGGCGGCGGCGTAGGCGTGCGATAAGCCGAGAATGCCGGCGCCGACGATGAGCAGGTCTTTGTGGTGTTTCATGAGGCTACCTCGATGATCGTTCCCACGCTCCGCGTGGGAATGCAGCCAAGGACGCTCTGCGTCCATAGTGACGCGGAGCGTCACGGGATTCATTCCCACGCGGAGCGTGGGAACGATCAGCACAGGTTCCCCTGTAGGAGTGAGCCTGCTCGCGATGAGGCCCTGTCAGCTTGCGAAGATTTACTTGGCAGCCACTTTCTCAGACTTGCCGTCATAACGCTTGCGCCACTCGGTGAGGATCTCGTCGCGATTCTTCGAGGCCCAGGCAAAGTCGTTCTTGATCAGACGCTGCTCATAATCCGCCGGCAATTCGGTCTGCGGCTTGGCGATCCCCGGCTGTGCAAGAACAGCGAAGTTCTCCTTGTACAGATCCATCGCCTCAGCACTCGCCGAGAAGTCCGCCAGTTTCTTCGCCGCTTCTTCATGCGGCGTGCCTTTGATCACCGCAGTCGCTTCGATCTCCCAGCCCAGACCTTCCTTCGGCAGAATAATGTCCAGCGGCGCGCCCTGACGCTTTAGCTGTACCGCCGGGTATTCAAAGGAAATACCAATCGGAAACTCGCCCGCCGCCGCCAGTTTGCAAGGCTTGGAACCGGAGTGAACATACTGGCCAATGTTCTGATGCAGGCCATCCATGTACGCCCAGCCCTGCTTCTCGCCGAAGGTTTGCAGCCAGGCGCTGACGTCGAGGAAACCGGTGCCGGACGACGCCGGGTTCGGCATAACAATCTTGCCCTTGTACTCAGGCTTGGTCAGATCCTGCCAGCTCACTGGCTTGGTCAAACCCTGCTTCTCGGCTTCGACAGTGTTGAAGCAAATGGTCGCGGCCCAGACGTCCATGCCGACCCAGGCCGGCGGGTTGGCGGCGTCGCGGTAGTTCGCGCCGATCTTGCCGAGATCCTTCGGCGCGTAGCTTTGCAGCATGCCTTGCTGATCGAGGATCGCCAGGCTCGAAGCCGCCAGACCCCACACCGCGTCAGCCTGCGGACGGGCCTTTTCGGCGAGCAGTTTGGCGGTGATGATCCCGGTGGAATCGCGCACCCATTTGATCTCGACGTCCGGGTTGGCCTTTTCGAACGCTTCTTTGTAGGACTTCAGTTGCTCGGCTTCGAGGGCGGTGTACACCGTCAACTCGGTTTTTGCCGCGAAGGCATTCAGGCTGAAAGTAGCGAGCACAGCAGCGGCCAGGGCCATAGGCTTGAACATGATCGTTTTCCTGTAATGAGTTGAACGGGGTTGGAATCAGTGACCGGGCGCGGTTTGCCGCCAGGCTTGAGAACGGCGCAGCAAGCCGCGCGAAGCCCACGCCAGCAGCAAGGACACGCCCGCCGAGGTGAACAGAATCAGGGTCGACATCGCCGCCGCGCCGCCGACGTTGCCGGCGTCATCCATGTTCAGCACCGCCACCGCCGCGAGGATGGTGTCGGGGCTGTAGAGGAAGATCGCCGCCGACACCGTGGTCATCGCCGAGACGAACAGGTAGCGCACGATGTCGAGCAGCGCCGGCAGGCAGATCGGCACGGTGACGCGCAGGTAATGCCGGTACAGCGGCGCCTTCAGCGACAGCGCGGCGGCTTCGAACTCTGCGTCGAGTTGGCGCAGCGCGGTGGTCGCGGTCATTTGTGCGGTGGTCAGGTAGTGCGCAATGGTGCAGACGATCAGCAGCGTCATCGTCCCGTACAGCACGTGCAGCGGGTTACCCGTGAGGTTGAAGAAGAAGACGTAACCCAGACCGAGCACCAACCCCGGCACCGCCATCGGCACAAAACTGAGCATGCGCAACGCCAGGTTGAGGCCGCGCTGGTCGCGGGTTTTCTCCATCAGATAAGCGCCGGTGAAGATCAGCACGCTGCCGATCAACGCCGTGCCCAGCGCCATTTTCAAACTGTTGCTGTAAGCCAGCCAGCCACCGCCAGCGGTTTCGTTGAACTGGTAATGATTGAGCGACAGCGACAGGTTGTACGGCCAGAACTTCACCAGCGACGAAAACACTGCCATGCCGAACACCAGAATCAACGCCGCGCTGATCAGCAAAACAATCGCCAGATAGCAGCCATCACGCAGCTTCGACGGCGCCGGTTTGAACACCTGTGCCCGACCGCTCATGGAGTCGCCGTGACGCCGACGCAGCCAGGCATCGACGCCAAAGCTGAACAGCGCCGGCAGCAACAACACCATGCCGATCAACGCGCCGCGCCCGAATTGCTGCTGGCCGACCACGGCTTTGTAGGCTTCCAGCGCCAGCACTTGATAGTCGCCACCGACCACCACTGGCACGCCGAAATCGGTGATGGTCAGGGTGAACACCAGACAGAACGCGGCGAACACAGCCTGGCGAGTTGCCGGCCAAGTGATGCTGCGAAAGGCTTTGGCCGGACTGGCGCCCATGCTCGACGCCGCATCGAACAATCGCGCATCGGCCAGCGACAATGCCGAGAGCAGAATCATCAGCGCATGCGGGAAGGTGTAAATCACCTCGCCCAGCACAATCCCCCAAAACCCGTAGATGTTGTCCGAGAGCAGTCCGCGCAACATGCCCTGGTTGCCGAACAGATAAACCAGTGCAATCCCCGGCAGCATCGACGGCGCCATCAGCGGCAGCAGAGAAATCCCACGCCAGATACCCTTCGCCGGAATCATTGTGCGTTGCAGCGCGTAGGCAAACAGGTAAGCCAGCGGTACGACAATAGCCGCAACGCTGAGGGACACTTTCAGGCTGTTGCCGAGCAGCCAGTGGAAATTCTCACTAGTGACCATCTCCTTCGCCGCGATCCAGCCACCGCCCTGCCCGGCCTCATTACTAAAGCCACGCCAGAAGATCGCCAGCAACGGCAGCAGCACCGCAATACCGAGCAACACCAACAGGAGGACTTTGCCGCCGACGACAAAAATGCGGTCGCCGATCTCGGCTTTCGAGGACTGTCGCACCTGCTTGTGCGGTAGCGGCAGCGCGAGGTTGCTGTTCATCAGGCAAACACCTGCAGGCTGCGCGGCGGCAAGGCGACCATGATTTGCTGGGCGCCGAGGCGCGGCATGGCTTCCGGCGCGAGTTCGGCGAGCAAGGCGTGGCCCGGCAGCTGATCGAGTTCGAAGCTCATGCGGCAGCGGTTGCCGAGGAAGGTGATTTCGCGGACTTTGGCCGGGAACAGGTTCTCTTCGTGCACCGGCGGGTTGACGTTGATTGCTTCCGGGCGGCAGAACAAACGGCCCGAGGCGCGCTGGACGCTGCCGTCGCTGAGGCGCAGGTTCATCCCGCCAACTTGCGCATGGCTGTCGCTGCTGCGCTGGAACGGCAGCCAGTTACCCTGCCCGACAAACTCGGCCACGAACGGCGTGGCCGGGCGGTTGTAGATTTCCCGCGGGGTGGCGTACTGCTCGACGCGGCCGTTATTCATCACGGCGATGCGGTCGGCCATGAGCATGGCTTCGTCCTGATTGTGCGTGACCATCAGCGTGGTGATGCCGAGGTTGCGTTGCAGTTGGCGCAGTTCGGTGCACAGATGCTCGCGGACGCGGGCGTCGAGGGCGGACATCGGTTCATCGAGCAACAGCAGCGAGGGAGCTGGTGCCAGAGCACGGGCCAGTGCGACACGCTGCTGTTGGCCGCCGGACAATTGGCCGGGGTATTTTTTCTCGCTGCCGATGAGGCCGACCAGTTCGAGCATCTGGCCGACACGACGGCGCACTTCATCGCGACCGCTGCCGGCGAGGCCGTAGGCAATGTTCGCCTCGACGGTCAAATTGGGGAACAGTGCGTAGGACTGGAACAGAATCCCGTAGTCGCGGGCTTGTGGGGCGAGATGCGAGACGTCGCGGTCACCGAGGTACAGCTCGCCGCTGTCCTGCTTCTCCAGACCGGCGATGCAGCGCAGCAAGGTGGTTTTGCCGCAGCCCGACGGGCCGAGCAGGCACACCAGTTCACCGGCGGCGACGTCGAGGGAGACGTTATCCAGCGCGGTGAACGCGCCGAAGCGTTTCTGCACGCCGCGCACTTTCATGGGTGCGCCGGGATTGGTCAGGGCAGTTGCGATGGCAGGATTCATGGACAGACCTCATCAAGCAGATGGGGCCAATCCTAGAGTTGTAATGCGTCCGTCATGTGGCAGTGAGGCAAAAACGGCTGATAGTGGTATTCAGGGATTTTGGTTCAGAAGAGATCGTTCCCACGCTCCGCGTGGGAATGCCTCATCGGACGCTCCGCGTTCGGCTCTTGGGACGCAGAGCGTCCCGGGCTGCATTCCCACGCGGAGCGTGGGAACGATCATTATCATCTGCTAGGCCGGGGACATTTCTTGGGCCAAGCCTAGGAACGCCGCAGGCAACCGCGCGCCCTTGCGCTCTTTCAAGCAATACAAATACTCAGGAATCTGCGGCGCATTTTCGATCGTCAGCACGCGCAATTGCGGATCATGCGGCACTTCCTGCCGGGCAATGATGCTGATGCCGATATTGCGCAACACCGCCTCCCGAATCGACTCACGGCTGCCAATCTCCAGCAACGGCCCGAAACTCACGCCGGCACTCGCCAGCAATTCTTCGGTCAACCGCCGCGTGGTCGAACCCGACTCACGCATCAACAACGTATGCCCGGCCAGCGCACTCAACGTCACATGCTCCTGCGCCGCCAGCGGATGATTGCGATGCACCGCCAGCACCAGCGGATCAGTACCGAGCACCCGGCGAATCAACCGCGCGTCATCCAGCAACTGCGATGACGCGGCGATATCCACCCGATAATCCTCCAGCGCTTCGAGTACCTGCTGCGAGTTGCCGATTTCCACCGACACCTCCACTTGCGGCAAGCGCTCACGAAAGGTCTTCACCAGATCGAGAATGTAATACGGCGCTGTCGCGGCAATGCGCAACGTGCCCTGCACCTGACCGCTGTTGCGCAGGAAAAACTCGATGTCGGCTTCCTGCTGCAACAGCGTCTTGACCATCGGCAGCAACCGCGCACCTTCGTCACTGACGCTCAACCGTCGACCACCGCGATAAAACAGTTCCACCGAATACTGACTTTCCAGATTACGTATCTGCGTGGTCACGGTCGGTTGGCTGAGGCCGAGTTTTTTCGCCGCCAGCGTGATGCTGCCCAGGCGGGCGACCATGTAAAACGCTTTCAGCTCGGCACTCAGCACAACTCTTCCTCATCTATTTGCGCAGCAGGCGCAAACCGTTGAACACCACCAACAGGCTCACGCCCATGTCGGCGAACACCGCCATCCACATGGTGGCGAGTCCGGCGAAGGTTACCGCAAGAAAGATCGCTTTGATCACCAGAGCCAGCGCGATGTTCTGTTTCAAGATGCTCGCTGTATTGCGCGACAGGCTGATGAACGCCGGGATCTTGCGCAGATCGTCATCCATCAGGGCGACATCGGCGGTTTCGATCGCCGTGTCGGTACCGGCAGCGGCCATAGCGAAACCAATCTCGGCGCGGGCCAGTGCCGGCGCATCGTTGATGCCGTCGCCGACCATGCCCACACGATGGCCCTGCTTGTACAGATCTTCAATGGCTTGCAGTTTGTCGGTTGGCAGCAAATCACCGCGCGCTTCATCGATGCCTACCTGCGCGGCAATCGCCTGCGCGGTGTGGACGTTGTCGCCAGTGAGCATCAAGGTTTTCACCCCGAGTTCGTGCAACTGACGGATCGCTTCGCGGCTGGTTTCCTTGACGGTATCGGCCACGGCGAACAGCGCCAGTGGGCCGGAGCTGTCGAGCAGCAGCACCACGGATTTGCCCTGTTTCTCCAGCGTGAAGAGTTTTTCTTCCAGTGCTGGCGAGCACAGGCCGAGCTCTTCGACCAGACGATGGTTGCCCAAATGATACGTCTGGCCGTTGATGTCGCCTTTGACGCCACGCCCGCCCAGCGCTTCGAAGTTATCCACAATCAGCGCGGCGAAGTTTTTATCCACAGCAGCGTTGGCGATGGCCAGCGACACCGGATGGTCGGAACGTCCGGCCAAGGCAGCGGCGATGGCAGGTGCGGTGGCATCGGCGGTTGGATCGAGGGACAGGTAATCGGTCTGCACCGGTTTGCCGTGGGTGATCGTGCCGGTTTTATCCAGCGCCAGATAATCGAGCTTGAAACCGCCCTCCAGGTACACGCCGCCCTTGACCAGAATGCCTTTGCGCGCCGCTGCCGCGAGGCCGCTGACGATGGTCACCGGAGTGGAAATCACCAGTGCGCACGGGCACGCGACCACCAGCAACACCAGCGCGCGGTAAATCCAGTCGAACCACACAGCGCCCATGAACAACGGCGGAATGATCGCCACGGCCAAGGCAAACACGAACACCACTGGCGTGTAGATTTTCGAGAACTGATCGACGAAACGCTGGGTCGGTGCGCGCGCGCCTTGGGCTTGTTCGACGGCGTGGATGATCCGCGCCAACGTCGAGTTGTTCGCCGCAGCAGTGACCGCGTATTCCAGTGAACCAGCCTGATTGATGGTGCCGGCGAAGACTTTGTCGCCGACGGTTTTCTCGACCGGCAGGCTTTCACCGGTGATCGGCGCCTGGTCGATGGTCGAGTTGCCGCTGAGCACTTCGCCGTCTAGCGCAATGCGCTCGCCGGGCTTCACTCGCACACGGGCGCCGAGTTCGACGCTTTTCACGTCCTGTTCGATCCACGAACCGTCAGCCTGCAGCACCGTGGCTTGCTCTGGCGTCATCTGCATCAGGCCGCTGATCGCATTGCGCGCACGGTCAAGCGAGCGCGCTTCGATCAGCTCGGCGACGGTGAACAGGAACATCACCATCGCCGCTTCCGGCCACTGGCCGATGAGGATGGCACCGGTCACGGCGATGCTCATCAGCGCGTTGATGTTGAGGTTGCGGTTCTTCAGGGCGATCCAGCCCTTTTTGTAAGTGGTCAGGCCACCGCTGAGGATCGACACCAGCGCGATGATCGCCACCACCCAGGTGGGCGCGGCGTTGGTGAAGTGGATGACTTCAGCGGCGAGCGCACCAATGCCGGACAACGCCAGCGGCCACCAGTGTTTTTTCACTGGCGCCGGGGCTGGCGAATCGACGCCCGCCTCCAGCGGCTCGGCGTGCATGCCGAGGGATTTGATCGCTTCGGTGATCGGCTCGGTGCCCGGCAGATTGTGGGTCACGCCGAGTACGCGGTTGATCAGATTGAATTCCAGTTGCTGCACACCGGCGAGTTTGCCGAGCTTGTTCTGGATCAGCGTCTGCTCGGTCGGGCAGTCCATCGCCTCGATGCGGAAACTGCTCAGCCGCGCATCGGCACTGGTTTTCTCGCTCAGTTGCACCAACGCAGGCGCGGCGGCTGTCGACGAGCAGCAAGAGTCTTCGTGCGCATGAACCGGTGCCGGCGCTGCAACTTTCGATCCGCAGCAAGAATCGCCGCCCTGTGAATGCTTATGCACAGGCTGCAATTTATGACTGTGATCGTGGCCGTCGCCGGGCTTGTGGGTGTGCTGGGAATCGCTCATTGGTCGCGTCCATGAAGGTGCCTGTTGCCAAGTAAAGACCCTGTAGCCACTATAGGGTCAAGCACCCTTTTGGAGATTGCCGTCATGAAGATCGGAGAACTGGCCAAACTCACCGACTGCGCCGTGGAAACCATCCGCTACTACGAGCGCGAAAACCTCCTGCCGGAACCGGCCCGCAGCGACGGCAACTACCGCGTCTACACCCAGGCCCACGCCGAACGCCTGACCTTCATCCGCAACTGCCGCACCCTCGACATGACCCTCGAAGAAATCCGCAGCCTGCTAGCCATGCGTGACAGCCCGCAGGATCAGTGTGAAAGCGTGAACACGCTGATCGATGAACACATCCAGCATGTGAAGGCGCGGATTGATGGGTTGTTGGCGTTGCAGACACAACTGCTCGACCTGCGCCAACGCTGTGGCGAAGGGCCGGGGGCGGATCAATGCGGGATATTGCAGCGCTTGGAGGTCAGCGGCGGAGTCGTCGCCACCGAAGTCGAACACTCCCACGTAGGCCGCAGCCACGGCCACTAAAGAACACCGCATAACGCTCGTTCCCATGCTCCGCGTGGGAATGCCGCCATGGACGCTCCGCGTCCAAAGTGACGCAGAGCGTCACGGGATTCATTCCCACGCAGAGCGTGGGAACGATCCTACCGACTAGACCGCCATTGGCGCGGTCATTGGTGCGTGGTGTTCGTAGCCTTCCAGCGAGAAATCACTCGGTTCGACCAGTTCCAGCCATTCCGGCTGGTACACGCCAGTCTTGGCAAACTCCGGCACACGATCGGAGATTTTCAGCTTAGGCATGGCGAACGGCTCGCGCTTGAGCTGTTCGTTGAGCATGTCCAGGTGGTTCTCGTAGACGTGCGCATCGCCGATGAAATAGGTGAACCAGCGCGGCGTGTAGCCGGTCAGGCGACCGATCAGGCTCAGCAGCGCGGCGCCTTCGGTAAGGTTGAACGGCGTGCCCAATAGCTTCACCCCCCACCTTTACCGCACATTACGCTGACTTGTAATGCCTTCCAAGCAACTTTGTATATGTGCATTATAGCGTTTGCACATTACCTGTGCAACCCCCGACACTGGATAAACCATCAGTTTTTTAAAGTCCCGCCCGCAGCCCCCTTTCTCCTGAAGGCCCGAAATACGTGGCCTGTAGCCAAGAAATTGACTCATTCTGGCAATGTGCTATCCATGGTGTCGGGGGAATCAATCGCCCTAGGAACAACTTCAGCACTTCCGCAGCCGCTATGACGCAAACAGCAGGGAGAATTGATGCGCCTAGATCAGATGCCATACCACTCAAGGCCCACCCTGGCCGTGCTTCCATTCCGACAATTCGGGATCGGATGGACGTGGCAACTGCGGGCACTCAAGCTTTTTCCCGAGTCCCAACTGTCCTGGAAGCGTTACTTCTACGATAACGGCAGTGGCCATGCGAGGGCGGCTGTTTTCACCTCCTACGAGGAGGCCATGGAAGCTGCAGACGAATTCAACAGCCGCACCAATGAACTGGTGGCTCAGGCGGTACCGGATCCTGTGCTTCAAAACTCAACCACCCTGAAAGTCGAGAAAGCACTGACGGCGGCGCGCCGCATCCAGGGAGAAGAGGAGCTCATGGAGCGCGAGGCAATCAAGCGGAACGCCCATCTGCCCCGGCTCTCCGCGCAAGAGCTGAAATTGCACAATACGATGGAGAGCTTGCGGCAACCGCTCCACGAGGAACTTAAGCGTGCGCCTTATCTAGAAATAGTTGCCTTGCCGAGATTCAACACGTGCCTTCGCCGTGTCGATGATCAGACATGGGAGCAGATCGGAGCCCTGCCTCCCAAACGCTCGCAGATCTGTCTGCGCGAAGTGACAGCCAAAGGGTTTGGTCTTTCGGGAGCCGACCACTGGGGAAGAACCAAAGCGCAGATACGCGCACTTTTACTCCCCCGAGCGAACCAGCTGCTGCAATTAGCAAGCGTCAAGCAAATGCTCGCAGAGGCGAGGATGCGCGGCCAGAGGGTACTGGTCTGTGGTGGCTTCGTGTTCTGGTATGAGGACGACGGGGTGCCACGGTGGGTGCTGAAAAACACGGGTGGCGAGTCCAGCAGCGAAGAGGGGAACACTTTGTGGCACGAGGGCACGATCCTATCCAAGAACCATGGCCGCATCGTCGTGCTCCCCTATATCAAGGAGAACGGAGAAAAGGTTCAAGGGCACACGAAGAATGCACCGCACGATGGTAAGGCGCTGCCCCGGCACCCTGACCAGTATGTCACCCTCCCTTTTGAGATCCTGGATGGTGACCTCATGATCGGACTGTTTGGTGAACTCCATTATGAGTAACCCACAGACTAATCGGACATACGCGCACCCCATATCCGAAAAACAACGCATTAAGGCTTCTATTGAGTGGCCAAGTGCTATCGTACCAATCTCGACCTGCCGTCTCACTGGGAGCATGACGTCGGCCAGTGGCAGTGGGCAAAACCGACATGTTCCGTATGTCGACGCTCGCTGATTGCCGGGGCCTGTGACTCGCCATGCCTTCAGCATTACGGCGAAACCGGTTTTCACACCATGCAAGGAGTGCAAGATGCAGTACGTGGCTTGTTTACGAGTTGGTCAGAATGACGTTAAGGCGCTGATAAATCTGGAAGACCACAGGCGGGAAGTCGTGGCTCCGCTGTTGGACATGCGAGGTGACGACGACAGACACCTTCAAACATTCCTAGCGAGTTGGACTGAGCATCCTTTTTTCCTAGACGCTTCAAGAATAACGAAGGACGTTGGTGAAGAATTCATTACTACCAATGACCTGCACAATCCTCATGGCGCGTTTGAGAACAAACGGCGCTTCTTCTCCGATGTGGCAGGCATCAACCAGAACGTTATACCGGTGGTCTCCTGGGTTGATGACGACCCTCAACGAGCAGTCATCCAAAGTGCTCTCGCTCTTCAGGGCGATTTCCCACATATAGCCATCAGGGTTACCTGTCCGGAAAACCCCACCGCGACTTCGTGGAACAGATTGCTATCAATCCTGGATGCTCTTGACAGCCCGGACACTGCGACGGTGATTTTGGACTTCGGCGCCACAACTCCGGCCAATACTGCCTCAGGGTCGGATTTCAATGTATCCCTGCGCCAACTCAACAGCTATCAGATACGGAATCTGGTTCTGATGAGCACCTCCTTTCCTATCGATAAGCCAGCCTCAAATACCTCCCGTTCCTCCGCCTGTTACGACGTTGCATGGCAAGGAAGGGTCGACACCACCGGCATAGAGTCAGATATCGTCTACGGGGATTATGCGGCCACCAACCCAACCGCCTCAATGGAATACATACGAGGCATGCCTGTACTTCCTTTCGCCTGCTATTACACCCCAACGGAATGGTGGCAGCGACGCAAAGGCTCGGATAAGGAATTTGTGCGATACATTGAAATCGCCCAAGAGATCAGAGGCTTACCGGGTTATCACGGCGACGACTTCTGCTGGGCCACTCGTGAGTACAGCAGAATTGTCGCCACATCTACCGGCTACGGGAACAACGGAACATGGAATGGATACAGGATCAATCAGCATATCTGCGCCATGATCCAGTCCATCGTAGATACTGACGGCTTCGATGACCTCGACGCCGATGACTTACTCTAACGATAACGTTGTTTCAGGCTGACCAATACATGTGACCTGATCACATTCATGGGAAGGGCGTCGCTGAGCTGGCGGCGCACTTCTTTTATGAGGTCGCGACTTTTCGTTGGCACCCCATGCTGGTTAGCGAGTGCATCCAACTCACTACGCCACAAAAATCCCGTAAGGTGGAATTTATCCTGGAGCTTGTTGGGCTTCGCCTTTCGAATCATCGCCATGCCGGAATAGTCATCGACGACGAGTACGCCAACATGCGGCAGACATGACTCAAGAGCCTTCACCAAGTGCTTTGAATGGCAGCATAGCCAGACTTCGTCAAAGCACGCCATATAGGCCTGCTGCTGGCCCTCCCAGCGAGTCAACGTGTCAGCATGGGACTTGATTTCGAAAGCGGTCAGCTTGCCGTTGGCATGAACGAGATCGGCGCGTCTGGCCTTATCGATGAAGCACAGCTCCTCGATGAAGACGTCACTCTCTTCATGGGACATCGCTTTCGCGACCCACTGCTTGAGGATTGGGCGGATTTCGGTAGGATTCAACATGCGCGGATTATAGACAGACAGTTGAGGCTTCTCACGCTAAAAAAGCGCCCAGTCGTCGATCACCAAGGGCTCGCATGTGTGTGATACCTGTCCGGCAAGGGGTGGAGATGATGACGCAAGGCCAGGCGTGAGCCTGGTCATTCCTGGTTTGATCAGCTTGCCTCTGGCCGATCTCCCTGGCCGACCTCAGACCCTAACGGTGGTCGATTCGCAAGGCAGGCGACGTCCGCGCATTCGCGGTGAGCGGACGATGGTGTGTCGCACTAATGGAGTCCTCCGGGCTTAGGGTCTCGACTTGAGAGGCCCCGTTTCACAGCCGCCCAACCCACATCACCAGCGATGATATGATATTGAAGCGCCATTTAAACCCATAGCCAAGTCATCCTATCGGCCAACCACCGGCGCTCAACGCAATGCACGCCGGCTAAGCTCGCGCTGAAACCGCAGTGGAAGCAACCATGTACAACCCGACGCCGTTCAACCTACTCAGCTCGCTGGATTCCATTTCAGCTGCCAGGCTGTCCTCCTACAGACGTTTTTTCATCCCGGCGTCCGACTCAGAACTGTACGGCCTGTATTGCTGGAACGAGGTTCTATCCACGAATTTCATGCGCTTAACAGGCATCGTCGAAGTAGCGTTGAGAAATCGCTTCCACCTCGCTCTTAGCCAGTATGCGATGGCCCAGCATTCTTCCAGAATCATCGGCAGCGCTGATGCCAACAATTGGTACGAAGTATTGAGATTGAGCGGCAAAAGCTGGGAGAAGGTGCAGGCCGTCACTCACGACAGGTACTGGAACAAGGCTCAAAAGCGACACACCTACACCCCGAAACTCCACCCGGTCAGCCCCAATCAAGTGATTGCGAATATGACGTTCGGCTTCTGGGCACCACTGCTGGATCTCAACCTGTCTTGGGACACGATCATCCCGACGATCTTTCCTCACCATCGCTACGCGAGTAACGCTGGTCACTGGAACAACAAGACGAACGTAGGCACCGTCTACGCCCGCCTTGAGACCGTCAGGTCGCTGCGCAACCGGGTCGCCCATTTCGAGCCGCTGTGGAAAATCCCGGACATCAAAGAAGAGAAGAAAGAAGCCAAGGGGGTAACGGTCAATGTCGAGTATCCGGCGCCCACTACTGAGGTCGAAGTGCTGGCCAGACTGAACATGCTCTATCGCCGAATCACCCAGACGCTCCATTGGCTTTCGAGCGACAGAGCCAGTGACCATGTTCAGTCAGAATTTCATCAAAAGACCTTGTACCTGATGACCCAGGAGGCCTTGGACGGCTTCAAGCGCGGGTACACCCACTCGGACGTCAAGCTCAGCAGCATGACCAAATCCTGGGGCATGAAACTGGTACTCAAGGGTGGCAAACCAATCCAGATCTCGCACCAGCAAAAAGTGATTGGAAATTTCTATCCCACTCACTGAGGCCTCACAGGCGTGTGGCCGTCCTGCTTACTCACCGCCCCCCCCAGAACAACCGCACACAGAACAACCGCCAGGATCGAATCTGGGTGCTTGAACCGAGAATGGGGCGGCAGGGAGAAATGCACTGCAGGCGGTGGTTTGAAGCCAAAAGAGTGGAGCTTCACGCGTCAGCGCTGACGCAGCGGTAGCCTTGGCTTTTCTTGATAGCTGAGAAAGGAAAAGGCCACCCTTTAGGGGTGGCCTTTTCACGTACTTCATTGCCCTTGGATCTTCAGTGGTGCTCTTAACCTGCTGACGATTAAGCCCAAGCGCCTACACCCTCATAGTACACAACGTGTGAGTTGGGTGTCTATCCCTAGTGAGGGTTTTTGGCCTGGCAGCTTCCAAAAATGCATGGTAGTCGCCCAGGTCTCTGCAGCGCTAGGTTGGCCGGGTAGACGTGGCTCGACTAGGTCGCTGCCGCACCCATCGACGTAGGATATCTCGGTAGCGGGGCAGCCCTTCCTGCTGAACGCCCCTAGTCTTACCTGCGCTGGTTTCACGCTTGGCTAGGCCCCAATTAGAGATTGGAGGGGCAGCCAAATACGTCGTCGCCCTAGAAGACACCCCGCCCCACACTCAAAGTGTGACCAACCTTTACCGGGTCTCAAATGAACGAATCTTCGCCAGCGCACGGCTGATTGGAGCGTTTTCCACGCCTGCCGGCACAAAGATATCGTCCTCAGGCTGAATTGCCGAAATCTCCTGGTCGTTTTCATCGATCTCCCAGGCATGAATGACAATTACGCCAGAAGTTATTAGATGGCTAACAAGCTTCCCTTTCGTGTTCACCGTAGCAATATGACACTTCTTGTGCACTTCGTAATCTTTCAAAAATCTTTCAATATTCTCAGAAGAGTTCGGGGTCATAGTATGAAGCCTAGAGAGTGCCGTTTGGATCCTCGAAGACCCATCATCAGAACGATCAAGATTACTTGTGACGGCCACGCGATAATGCGCTGGGTTCTGCCTGCTAATGCCTCGTATCAATGCGATGCGCAGTGCATTATTGGGATCTTTATCCCCGATGGTTTTCGCGATATTTTCGAATATCTTATGCCCAACAGCGGCATTCTCGAAGCCGAACATCAACACTGGAATTTCGCCTTCGCATGTTTGAAAGCCCAGCCCCTTCCAGCCGGCTTGATTCCACAGGCTCTCTTGGATGAGAGAAACAACTTTTAGCTCTCGATGCTTCATTGTTGAAAACTGAAACGGATGTTTTGGACGCTCTTCAGGCACATCAGACTTAGGCCGCCAATCCATGGGCTCTATATTGTGGTGCTCAAACCAAGTCACACGCCGTGTTGGCTTGTGCAATTCAAGGGTAGCTTCCTGATGAGACCCGATGCCAGGGACGGCATCACGCCCCATGAAATAGCTGTCCAATCCAATATTGCAGTTGAAGACGACTGCTCGTTCCAGGGCTTTGTCGTCTCGAAGCATCTCTTCGAATTTCGACCAGCCAATTTGAGGACAGATGGTGGACACAAAGTGAAGGCAGAATTCACTGTAAAATTGCCGGATCGTGCCTCGTTGTTCATCGGTCAAATTGGCGATGCTGAAAGGCGAGCAGAGGATTTCTGCAGAGGTTACCTGCGCAGCGGTGTCGAAGCTGTGCCGCAGTATGAAGTCGTCCTCATCTTCCAGCAGGACATCAATATTCACGGCGGGCACTGTAGCCGCTGCATGGTCTGCCATCATCGGTGCGCAGAAGCTCTCCAGTACAGCCAGCAATTGCTGCGCTAACTCAATGCATGGAGATTTCACCGGAAAAGACACAGACACCTTACAACCGAGGATATATGAGCTTATGGTCGTCCAGCGATCCAGATACAGGTCGAGTGGGGCCACCGGGGCTCCCATATCAATACTGCGCCACATGTTCATAAAGTTAAGATCAATTGGCTCATCCTCAGGCCCCGCTTTATCTTCATGACCTAAGCAAACTAATAGCGCATCTGCACTGAGCCCTAGATCCAGTTGATTCAATTTGTCCGGCAGCCAGGCGATTCTTTCAACGTCTGTAAAATTGGCGTTGAGAAATAGCTTACCAATCAGAACCTCATAATTCATTTTCTGATTTTCTGTCCACGGACTTTCATCCAGCGTTTGAGAGATCAGTTGAGCTAAGTGATACCAGGTCAAAGACTGGCCCACGCGACCTAGCTGACCTTCAATCCACATGAGTCGTTGGTAAATAGCAGCTTGCTTAGCACTGCTTCGCTGTTCCTTCAGTGCGTCAGTGGTTACCACGTAGGCTGCCATCAACGCTGCTCCTCGCGCAGCCCAAAGCAGGCCCTGCTTGTCGTATGCATGCGACAACATATACAGGGCAGCGAAGACTTCTGCCTTGCTTTCACTGCTATACAGCCCATACAGGGATAATCCGAAGCACTTGATCGCCCTGTAGTAGTCCTTTTTATCGCTACTCAGCGCTCCTCGCCTCAGGTACTTATCTGCCTTAATCCGGCTGTTTTCCCGCGCACCGGCATCATCAATGAGCTTATCCATGAGATCTTCGTAGGCCTTGAGATCTCCGAAGGCCACATCGAGTGCTTCGAGCAAATTGACGAAACGAGCCATAGGGTAGCCAATCAGCTTATGAGCACTATCAGCGATTTCGCTCAAAGACCGGAAGGTGTTGTTGGCTTGCTCCTCATTTTCCGCAATCAGCAGATCTAGAAGCGCCAAAGAGGTCTTGGCTTGCAATGCCCCGCTGACCATATCCGCGTTAGCGGCTATCGAGTTCAATCTCTCTCTAATAGTGGTTTCTAGGGAGTCCACATCGAGCGTGCACTTACCGTCTCGATGACTAGTGACCATCAAATTGAACAACGTTACGACTTTCTCCCACACCTCCACGTTTTCGGTCTCTTGAGCCACGCCGAGTGCTTTCTCAAACGTTTCCTCAAAGAGTTCCGCATTTTCCAGCCACCAGTACGCGGCCCAGGTCAGTTGGTAAAGGGCATCGAAATGCTGCCTCTGGGTACCAAACTTTTTCGCCGTCCGCACAGCGATATTGAACTGATGCTCGACGGCAACCGCATCCCGTTCCAGCTCTTTGTAGATGATGGCGCGCTTGGTGTAGAGATCGACCTGAGAGAGCGTCAAATGACCAGGGTCTTCGATCTGCTCGATCTGGCGCTCGATCGCAGTTAGCTGGATTTGCTTGTCAGCATCGAACGGGCCAATCTGAATCTTGCTCTCAATATTGCCTGTGAGACCTAAGTAATCGATGGCAAGATGCTGATTCTTGGGTTGTAGCGTTTTATCAAGCAGCCAGGTTCGATCAAGGATAGTGACCTTGACGTCATACTTTTTGGAAAGCTCGTCTTGCAGCTCCGCTCTGGAGCTGTTCTTGATGAAACGGCTGGTGACACAGAAGATCTGGACGTAGCCACGCCCTGTCGACATGACGCTCTCGACGTCCTTCCTGCATTTTGCCCTCCAATCTTTCTGGGTGCTGACACCGAATGCCCATCGCTCGGACTCCGGGGTCTCGTTTAGCCCCCAGAAAAAGGCGATCTGGCTGGAAACAGGGTAGGTCTCGGTATCGGTTTTTCCGTCTCCACCCGCAGTCGGGCCAGTCTGAGCAACCAGGTTCGGACAAATTTCCCGTTCGCACAGTTTCCGTACGAAGATCTCGAACTCAAGCTCTTGGCTTCGATTATTCAGAGTCTCAAAATGGTACTCCAGCATGGAGCGGTCGATGGTCGACTCTTGTAACTTCACAGAATCTGAGAACTGTTCCGGACGCCTCGCTCGCAGGAAGTCTTGCGGCTTAGGGCCAGCGATCTTGCTAGCCGATTGTTCCTTTTCCATCATCCACTCCTGAAATGACCAATGGCATCGCCCGGCCACCACCGACACTTGGCCCTGGGTCAATAAAGGCTCGACGTCATCGTGTTGGTCTTTGGTTCACGACGCTGCGGGGCGCCCACGCAGACATGGCGGGCGGGCGATCGTTTGTATCAGCCACCGGCTCGAATCTGATGGCTTGCCAAATTTATGGGGCCGGCCTTTCGGACTGCCAGAAATTGCAGCTGAAGTTATTCAAGCCACCGCCGTAGGGACTAGGCCTCACCGCGAACACTTCTGGTACAGCATCCCCATCGCCGCCATCGCGGAAGAACTCTCTCATAGAAAAGAGCGCCTGGGCCTTCAAACGCTCCCATTCTCGGTACCGACTGTCTTCAAGTTCGCTCTCTACCTGAGCGGCGCTGGGTTTGCGCTTGGGCACTGGCAAGGTGTAGCTGGGCTGAGGAGAGAAGTCGTAGACGAATGTCAGATGCCCGTGCTTCCAGTCCGCAGACGGCGACTCTCGCCAGCGAAACGACACTTGCACCGATAGTCGCTTACTGAGATGGAAAGGCGGCCTAATCTGATCATCAATAAAGAACAACTCACCCTCTTTACGCTCAGTTTCGAGCCGCCCTTTCATCTGCTGCAAAGCGTGAATGAGGTCATTGCCGGCATACAGCGCATCTTGCCGAGTGCGTTCGCGCTTGGCATGGGCCCTGGCCTTGCTGTACTCGGCGATCGCTTGTTGAAACGCATTAAGCTTGGCACCCACGTAAGGGCCACAATCACTAAGCCCAAGGCCATGAATCGGCCCCATGCGCTCTTCATCCAGGCACTTGCGCACTGCTGCCCGAAGCACCGTCTCGTCGACGTCGCTGATTGCAGCTTGCTGATTACTGGGCAGGTTAATGTAGGTCATGACCAAAACTATCCTTGTGTAATGGGCCTTGCTACCGCCTTATCCAGGCCGACCCTGCCGGCAGGATGGCACCATATAGCATGACTGAAGGACGTGGCGAAGCCCATTTTTGAAAAGGTCGCCAGTAGCTCGCGCCATACGCCGTGCAGGTAGATGAGTATGACTGGCGCAGCTTTCTTCACGCCGGACGTAGGGCAGCGGAGCACCAGCAGTCGAGCTCAAAACTTGATTTCGTGAGAGGTCGGACGGGCCTGGTAGAGCACACATCTCAGAGCAACGTAGGCCTGAAGGCGCGTGTATAACGCCCAAGAACAAATGGTGGCGGCAAAGCTAGCCATCATAATGCCATGCCAGCTTTGCGGCTAGCAGGCTCTGGCGTTCGACCGAGTGGGATCCACGGGCCCTGGTCACCGTATCTGCAACCGGTGCAGGCCTTGCTTCGACTGCAGAAACCCACGTAGAAACTCGCGGCCACCTTCATCCAACATTCCCGTAAGGCTGCACTACCTCTGTAAGGAATCTGAATGCTGATCGAACTTGATTTAAACACCAACGACGCAGAAGCGCTTTTGCGCCACTGCAGTGAGCACCGGCCAAACTGCGGGGACTTTCGAGAAGACGCTCGCCTAAGCGAAGCAATGGAAACGCTTGCAATTGCGATCAAGGATGCCATGAACCCCATGGAGGCGAAGGAGGCCTTAGATCATCAACTGCTGGATGCGGCGATTAGGTTGTTCGGCGCTAAATCGACCGCTATTGAGTGGCTTTCGAAACCAATGCCAGCACTGGGCCTACAACGTCCGATAGATGTTCCCCTCGAAGAAGCGTTGTCGCTCATTGGGCGACTGGAGCATGGCTTCGGCGCGTGAGGAATCTTGTAAGAGCTGATCAGCCATTTCTAATCGCTAATTGAGAACTCCGGGATGTGAAAGATGCGAGCTTCTCGCTGCCTCCTAGGCCAGCCTACCTGAGCGTCCTGGAGGCCAGTACTAGCCAGGCCATCTCTGAAACCTGTAAACCAATTTTTTTACGTGTAAATGGCAAGGGTTTACAGTGTAAAAATATGGTTTACAGGTCGATTGTCGGAGGGTAAGTCAGGTTACTCGCCTTGCGCTCGGAAAGTCACGGCGACACACGCTTGCAGACGCCTGTTGTCTGACACGGGTGTAATTTCAGACGGACTGATCCCAGCAAAAAAGCCCTATTGGTTTGACGTCAAAGCGTAAGCAGCAGCCTGCGGCTGCAAAGGAAAGCGATTTCTCCTTGGCCCCCGGCCCACCCACTCCAACCTCAGCTTCACACCAGACCCTCAAACCGTGTGATCTAGAAGCCGTAAATATCAGACGTAAAAGCCAGTGGGATCCTGTGAGAAAAGCGGTGCCTGGGCCACTGCCGCTTTTATCTTGCTCTCAAATATAAGAACTCCGTCTCGCTTAAAAATTTTCAAGAGGGGGGGGTGAAAATAAAATGGACATTGCCGACGAACGGTAAATAAATTGCCTATTTGTCAATCTGAGTTTTCACTCAAAAATCCTCGAAAACCTATAAAAAATGCTTTAAAACAGGCGAAAACGCTAACATTTATGAGTTTCGATTCACCAAATGCGAATTTTGATCGCCTACAACCGCGTCCAGTAGCAGATACATTGGCCATGTCGATCATTTGTAACCGTCCGGCCAACTCACCTTCCTATCCACAATTGCTGGGACAAAAATCAGCAATCCTCCCTGGGTCAATTTTCAATCGGCAGGATGGGTCAGTTTTCAATCAGCGCCAACAATCAAACATCTTGCCTAGCCAAAAGGGCCTTCAGATCGCTTGCATGCAGCTGCTCTTGATGCCTATTGATACCATTGGCGCTGATGCTATAGGATCAGATCAGGAGATGGCATTCCTCCTTTAACCGCCTTCGTGCTGATGATGCCTACGTGAACCCTGGACAGGGTGCGTAGGTGCGTCTCCCTGTCCTCCATTTTAGGACAGGCTATGATCTTATCCTCCGAGTTTCCTTTTTCTTTCGGCGCGAGCCGCTTACCAGTTAGTCCACTCAGGTCTGATGAGGTGGGCTCGCCATGCTGAAGTCTTTAATGGTCATCGCCGTTGGCGCTTCACTTGGAGCCTGGTTGCGCTGGATATTGGGCATGAAACTGAATGCTCTGTTTCCTACGATTCCCCCAGGTACTGTGGTCGCGAACATGGTTGGGGGCTACATCATCGGCCTGGCCATCGCCTTCTTGGCCGCTTCTCCTACCCTCAGTCCAGAGTGGCGTCTCCTGATCATCACGGGTTTCTGTGGTGGGCTTACCACCTTCTCTACATTTTCAGCCGAAACGGTTGCCTTGATTCAGGAAGGCAGACTGGTCTGGGCGCTTGGCTCAATTTCGTTGCACGTTGCAGGCTCGTTAGCGATGACCGCTGCGGGGCTTCTGTCCTACCAAATGATTGGTACTCGCTGAGGAGATAGAAATGAAAGGCTATATGGTCGTTTTCTTCACCCAACAAAACCGTCGTTATCAGGGAAAGATGCTAGGCGAATGGATCGTCGACGTGGCTAAAGAAATGGGGTTGCGAGGCGCCACGCTCTGCACCGGAATCGAAGGGTTTGGGCACACAGGAAAACTGCATTCATCGCACTTTTTTGAGCTGGCGGATCAACCCACGGAGATTCGCTTGGCCATCACGGAAGATGAGGCAGAACGATTGTTCAAACGATTGGACTCTGAGGAAATATCGGTGTTTTTCACGAAGACGCCAGTCGAGATGGGCACCCTTGGAAAAATGCCCTCCAGCTCAACACCCTCCACAACTTCGGAGCTATGAACATGAGCTACGCGGACATCCCAGCTGGCAACGCCATCCCCGATGACTTCTTCACCGTTATAGAGATTCCTGCAAACCACTCGCCGATCAAGTACGAGGTGGACAAGCCAAGTGGGCAGATCTTTGTCGACCGCTTCCTCAGCACACCGATGTTCTATCCAGCCAACTACGGATTTATCCCGAACACGCTGAGCGACGATGGTGATCCGCTGGACGTCCTGGTGGTTTGCCCTTATCCCGTCTCACCTGGTGTTGTCATCCGTAGTCGCCCGGTTGGTGTGATGTACATGACTGACGAAGCCGGAGCGGATGCCAAGGTGATCGCAGTGCCTCACGAGAAACTTAGCTCATTGTACACCGACGTGAATGAGTGCTCAGACCTACCTGCGTTACTCCTCGCACAGATCCAGCACTTCTTCGAAAACTACAAAGCATTGGAGCCGGGTAAGTGGGTGAAGATGGGGCGTTGGGGGAGCGCGGATGAGGCGCGGGAAGAGATTCGCAAGTCGGTAGCGGCGTATATCCCCAAATAGGCTTACTCCAGATTCAAATGCCACTGTCGTAGGATCGCGCTGAGGTGCGTGCATTTATGCTGGGCCTCAGTTGCTTCAATCATCAAATATCCGAGGAGCCACACACCTGTAAAGAAGGATCGATGCTCGCTCGCCTAGTGAGGCTATGTGCTTGGAGCGCGCTCCTGCGTTTCATGAGCGAGCCCGTGCCGGGGAACACACTGACGGCTGATTAAGGCTCGGTGTAAATCGTTACAGGCTATGTGCCCTGCCGTGCTGGTAAACCTCGGATGTTAAAATAATCGCTTTGGATCAAAGCGCAAGGACACTGATGACTCATAGTAGAGCTCCCGCAGAAACCCCTAGAGCAGCCGCGATTCTGGCTCGCTTCCTATCGTCGGAATCCGCTGGCGGTCTTGTACTGATGGGCGCAGCACTCGCGGCCCTAATCGTGGCGAACTCGCCTCTCTCGCAAGGTTATTTTGCCGCCTTGCACAGTGTCTGGTTGGGCATGTCTGTGGAGCATTGGGTCAATGATGGCCTCATGGCCATCTTCTTCCTGATGGTCGGCCTAGAGATCAAAAGAGAGGTTCTGGCAGGTGGGCTTTCCACTTGGGGCCAGCGCGCCCTGCCGGGGTTTGGTGCTTTAGGTGGCATGGTTGTGCCTGCGCTGATCTACATCGCAATCAACTGGGGTAATTCTGAGACTTTGAAGGGGTGGGCTATCCCAGCCGCTACCGACATCGCATTCGCCTTGGGCGTCTTGTCGTTGCTGGGGAAGCGAGTCCCTACGTCGCTGAAGGTCTTCCTCGCCGCCTTGGCGATCATTGACGACCTGGGTGCTGTAGTCATCATTGCCTTTTTCTACACCTCTGGTCTTTCCATGCCGATGTTGCTGGCATCGCTCGCAACCCTGGCCATTCTGATCGCAATGAATCGATTGGGCGTCAGACGATTGTTCCCGTATCTGCTGGTAGGTGGTGTGCTGTGGTTCTTCGTGCTGCAATCGGGAGTGCACGCCACCCTTGCAGGTGTCGCTGTAGCGCTGTGTGTTCCAATGGGTAAGCCTGAAGAAGAAGCCCGGTCTCCACTGCTGTTCCTAGAAGAAAAGCTGCATATGTGGGTAGCGTTCGCTGTGGTGCCGATTTTTGGCTTCGCCAATGCGGGTGTTTCATTGGCCGGTATTTCGATGGAAAACCTAGTCGATCCGGTTCCGCTGGGTGTAGCGCTCGGTCTGTTGGTGGGCAAGCAAGTTGGCATTTTCCTATTAGCTGCTCTGGCCATTCGTATGGGCTTGGCCAAACTGCCGGAAGGCAGCAATTGGGCACAGCTTTACGGCGTTGCGCTCTTGTGTGGCATCGGCTTCACCATGAGCCTGTTCATCGGAAACCTGGCGTTTGCTGGATCAGCTCACCTGATCGACGAAGTAAAAGTCGGTGTGTTGATCGGTTCGACCTTAGCTGCAATCGGTGGAGTCCTGATTTTGCGACGCAGCGCTGGGCCCGCCATTGTCGCCGCCACGGTCTCTAAATAAGCGTAAGCGAGCCGGCCACGGAGTTTCTCCCTGACAGAAATCCTGTGGCTGGAACATCGTCTCGCGAAGTGAGGTCATCGTGCTTTACGCCACAAGCTGCTGAGATAGCCCATCAAAGGCTGATTGGCGGCATCAACTCGGACACAACTTTTTTCAGCATGAACGTTTCGCGCTGAATTGACTGCCCCATCGATGACTCCTGACGCTGCATCACGGCTTCATTATGCGTTATGGCCTCATGCAGGTTGATCCAGACAGGCCGCATACCATTCGCGATTTCGTGGCTTTCCATTCTCACGGGCTCTAGCTGGGGCGCTACTTCGCATTGATAAAAATGCGAGGTCATGTGCATCAGATCGTACTGTGGCTTCCAGTAGGGCCGGTACTCCTCAATGTAACCGTAGTGCTGGAGCACCTGTATTTCACGGGCGCCAGTCTCTTCCTCAAGCTCACGCTTCAAGCCTGTGACAATGTCCTCGTCACCGTCAAGGCCGCCGCCAGGAAAGCTGAAGTCGTTATAGCGCTCGGTAAACAGCAACAGGATCTGCTCATGCCGCATCACGATGCCGCGTGCTGCATGTCGACGGAATACTCTGCCCTGCTTTGATGTGAGCTCGGGGTGAACAATTTCAGTTATGAGTTGCATGTGCTCTCGTTACGGCAAGATCAGTTAGTCATCGCCCAGGGTGGCCACGGCATTTCCGCAGTTCTGGAAATACTGTGGCCAGTGGCACTGGCTCAGCGAAGCAGCAATACGGGAAAAGTGGATGTTCGCAGCATCGTCGTGGTCGTGCTGCCTACCAGAAATTGCCTGATGCGTGAGTGCCCGTAACTGTCGGTTCTTCCCCGCTATTGCGGATCAATTCCAAGGTGTTGCGAGAGGTGCCGCATTCGGGGTTGTGGTAGATCGTGATCTGGCTCATATCGCTTCCTCGTGCTGACGTTAGATGGAGCGCTGGTTGACGCGCTTGGACAGGTCTTCGGCGGACTCTTTACGCTCGGAGTACCGATCAACCAGATAATCCTGGCGATCCCGCAACAGCAGGGTGAATTTCATCAACTCCTCCATCACGTCCACCAGTCGGTCGTAGTACGAGGACGGCTTCATACGGCCTGCTTCATCGAACTCGGTGAACGCCTTGGCCACGGAAGACTGGTTAGGGATGGTAAACATCCGCATCCATCGGCCAAGTACCCGTAGTTGGTTAACCACGTTGAAGGATTGAGAACCACCACAGACCTGCATCACAGCAAGGGTTTTGCCTTGGGTAGGTCGTACAGCGCCCATCGCCAGCGGAACCCAGTCAATTTGGGCTTTGAATACCGCACTCATGGAGCCGTGACGCTCAGGGGAGCACCACACCTGCCCCTCAGACCATTGCATCAGCTCGCGCAGCTCAGCGACCTTGGGATGTGTATCGGGAGCGTCATCCGGCAGCGGGAGACCTGACGGGTCAAAGATCTTGGTTTCGGCGCCAAACTCTTCCAACAAGCGCGCTGCTTCCTGAGTCACCAGCCGGCTGAAAGAGCGCTCTCGCGTCGATCCGTACAAAAGCAGAATTCGAGGCTTATGAAGCGAAGGCGTACGAGGTGCCAGTTGCTCCAACGAAGGAATGTCGATCAGGTCGGCGTGGACGTTCGGCAATGTGTCTTGCATATAAACTCCTACGGCGACGCCAGGTTGGGCACCGCCTCGGTTGATCTCTAAAGTGAACCGATGCGACTCAGTTCAGCTTTCAACTGTTCAGCGCTTATGGTCTTCAGTGGAAGCGCAAGAAATGCGCTCACGCGCTCGTGAATTTTCACGAGTGTGGCTTCAAACGCAGCGGTGATCTCGGCTTCCGACCCGCTAGCCTCAGACGGGTCAGCCAGCCCCCAATGCGCCTTCAAAGCTGGCCCAAAGAAGATTGGGCATGCCTCACCTGCAGCCCGGTCACAGACAGTGATCACGATGTCTGGAGGCGAGCCTTCAAAAGCATCCGAAGCCTTGCTGCTTAAGCCCGCCGTAGAGATACCCGCCGCCTCAAGCGTCTGCAGTGCCCTTTGATTCACCCGGCCACTGGGAAAGCTCCCCGAGCTGACCGCTTCTACGCCTTCAGGCGCCAGGTGATTGAACAGCGCCTCGGACAGGATGCTGCGGCAGCTGTTGTGGGTGCACATGAACAAGACTTTCATCAGAAGATTCCTTGATTCAGAAACTGAGGCGCAATGCCAGGGCAGACAAGGTGGCGACGAGGATAGGCAAGGTCAGCACGATCCCAGTCTTGAAGTAGTAACCCCAACTGATCTTGATGTCCTTCTTGGCCAGCACATGTAGCCACAACAGCGTGGCCAAACTGCCAATTGGGGTGATCTTCGGGCCTAGGTCGCAGCCAATGATGTTGGCGTACACCATCGCTTGCTGAACGACGCCATCCACTTCGGCGGCATGAATGGATAAGGCACCCACCAGAACCGTGGGCATGTTGTTCATGATCGACGACAGCAATGCCGTTAGCATCCCAGTACCCAGGGATGCCCCCCAGACGCCATAACCGGCGAATACGTTCAGAATCTGGGCGATGTGATCAGTCAGGCCCGCGTTCTTAAGGCCATAAACGACCAGATACATACCCAGGGAAAAAATCACCACTTGCCATGGAGCCTCCTTGAGCACCTTGCTTGTGTTGATGGCATGACCACGAGCCGCGATGACATAGAGGACGAATGCGCAGACCGTAGCAATGGCGCTGATTGGCACACCCAGCGGCTCAATGACAAAGAATCCGATCAGGAGTAGTGCCAGCACCCACCAGCCGGCTACGAAAGTGGCGCGGTCGTGAATTGCCTCGTCCGGGTTGTCCAGTTGGTCGAGGTCATAGGTCTTTGGTAAATCTTTGCGGAAAAACCACAGCAGCATGGCTAATGTCGCTGCCACGCTGACGATGTTTACCGGCACCATGATCGAAGCATATTCGTTGAAGCCGATATCGAAGTAGTCGGCAGAAACGATGTTGACCAGGTTGGAAACCACCAGCGGTAAGCTCGCCGTATCGGCGATAAAACCGGCTGCCATGACGAATGCCAACGTAGCAGCAGGAGAAAAACGCAACGCCAGCAACATCGCGATCACAATGGGTGTGAGGATTAACGCTGCTCCGTCATTGGCGAACAGTGCCGACACAGCTGCGCCCAGCAAGACGATGAACGCAAACAACTTACGAGTGCTTCCAGCACCCCACCGCGCTACATGCAACGCAGCCCACTTGAAAAAGCCTGCTTCATCAAGCAGCAGGCTAATGATGATGACTGCGATAAACGTCCCGGTGGCATTCCAGACAATGCGCCAAACCTCTGGTATGTCAGCCAGGGTAACGACGCCTGCCAGCAGCGCCACGATGGCACCCAACGTCGCGCTCCAACCTACCCCGAGCCCCTTGGGTTGCCAGATGACGAGCACGATAGTGGCGATAAAGATCAATACGGCAATCAGCATTTCAGTAATCCGGTTGGGGCGTGAATCAGCTGCACACGCCCTGATTGATAGGGCGGTCGTTCATACCGCACAGGCGTTTAGCCTCGGTTTCCAGCCAATGCTGATTGGCGTCTACGACTTCTTTCAAAACCGCAGTTACCCACGCAGGCAAGTCGGGGTTCAGGCGGTAGTACACCCACTGACCTTGCCGACGATCCATCAACAAACCAGCAGAACGCAGCAGGGCCAAATGACGAGAAATCTTCGGCTGGCTCAGGTCGAGTGCCGCCGTCAGCTCGCAGACACACAGCTCGCCTTCGCTCACGACAAGCAGGGAAATTTTGGCTCGGGTGTCATCCGCCAAGCACTTGAATAACGTGGTGGGGTTCATGGGTTCTGTCATAGATCCTCCAGGTGTTTGGTCTTGACCAAAACGAAGAGCTTGATGCGCTCATGGATGTCGTGGAGCGTGTGGCGAAATGCGCCGGGATCATCGCTCGTTACTGGGTCAGAAAAATCCCAGGCAATGACTTCACCTGCACTGGGCATTGATAGGCACTCGCTGGCGGACTTATCGCAAAGAGTGATGACGTAATCGAATCGATCAGCTTGAAACTCGCTGATGGACTTGCTTCGCAGGCCCGCTGTATCGACTCCAACTGCCTCCAATGCCTGAATCGTGCGCGGATCAATCTCAGACGGTTGGGATCCTGCGCTGAAGGCCTCGAAGCGCGGGTCGGTGTGCCGCAGTAACGCCTCTGCAAGCTGGGAGCGGACTGAATTGGCAACGCACACGAAAAGAACTTTGATAGCAGGGGTCATGACTGGACTCGATGCATATGGAAAATCGAATATACGCTTTGGCAGATATTCGGTAAAGCGAATATGATGACCGCTGCTCAGGCTTGAGCCATAGCGGTCATGCAAAGCAAGGCATAGGGAATGACAGGGTGGAGACGGAGATGATGATCCAGACAATGCAAATAGCCGGAGGGCAATGGCAGCGCTTTCGCGACGCCTTGGAGTCTGCTGACCTTCCATCAGACGATGTGGATCTTCCGAACCGAACCTTTTTCGAATTCACGCGGGATGGTGAGACTGTTGGGTGGGGAGGGTTTGAAACGCATGGGGCAGATGGATTGCTGCGTTCCCTGGTCGTGGAGCCGGCATACAGATCGACAGGGGTTGGAGCTGAAATGCTTCGAGTCGTTGAAGCAATAGCTGCGAAGCAGGGAAACGCTCGATTTCATTTGCTGACAACAATTGCATCAGGCTTTTTTGAACAGCAGGGATACGCACTAACCAGCGAGACTCTGAGCCGCCTCTGATTGGGAATTGCACCTCACTTGACCAATCGTTTGCATTGCACTTGACCACCTGTTTGCATCGGACTTGACCAGCCAATTGCATTGGATCTGACCACTTGAAGCACGGCGTAAGCCGATCAGAACGAGTTCCATGATGGTCGACCTCAATTATCGATTTACGCTATCGTATATCGATAATTTCATCCAGCCTTGTCAGAGATCAGGTATTGACCATGACTGAAATAACCAAGACTGACCGTAGCCCTTGGGCTGTTTTTTTGATCTTCCTCCGCTTGGGGTTCACCTCCTTCGGCGGCCCAATCGCACACCTGGGCTATTTCCGCGATGAGTTCGTGGTGCGTCGACAATGGTTGAGCGAGCGCAGCTATGCGGATCTTGTCGCCCTTTGCCAGTTCTTACCGGGGCCAGCCAGTAGCCAGGTCGGGATTGCGCTCGGGTTGTCTCGATCCGGCTACGCCGGGGCACTAGCCGCGTGGATGGGATTCACCTTGCCCTCCGCAATCGCCTTGATCCTCTTCGCACTCGGCATCGCCAGTTATGGTGATGCCATGCCTGCTGGCGTGCTGCACGGTCTGAAGGTGGTGGCCGTGGCGGTGGTCGCCCAGGCTGTCTGGGGCATGGCGCGCAATCTTTGTCCCGATGCGCCGCGTATTTCCATCATGGCAGCGGCGACCTGCTTCGTGCTGCTCGTACCCTCTGCCTGGGGGCAAGTGAGTGTCATCATCCTTGCAGCCATCGTCGGCCTGCTGCTATTCAAACCACAGCAGGGCGAGGCCCATGATCCACTACCGATCAGCGTGCGGCGTCGCGTTGGCTTGTTCTGGCTGGCCCTGTTCTTTGCCCTGCTGCTTGGGCTGCCGTTGCTGACAGCTGTGTTCCCGAGCCAGACACTGGCGATGATGGATGCCTTCTACCGCGCCGGCTCGCTGGTATTCGGTGGCGGGCATGTGGTGCTGCCGCTGTTGCAAGCTGAGGTCGTACCAACAGGCTGGGTCGACAACGAAGCATTCCTCGCGGGCTATGGTGCGGCGCAGGCCGTGCCGGGGCCTCTATTCACCTTTGCAGCATTTCTCGGTGCCTCGATGAACCAAGCACCAACTGGCTGGCTTGGCGGGCTGATTTGCCTGCTGGCGATCTTTGCGCCGTCTTTCCTGCTGGTGGTGGGGGCCTTGCCATTCTGGGAGCACCTGCGCCGTAACCTGCGTACGCAGGCAGCACTGCTGGGCATCAATGCGGCCGTGGTCGGCCTGCTGCTTGCTGCTCTCTACCAGCCGGTATGGACGAGTGCGATTCATGGCCCGCAAGACTTTGGCCTGGCCCTCGTGGCACTGGTGGCGTTGATGTTCTGGAAGCTGCCGCCGTGGATGGTCGTGCTGGGCAGCGGTGTCCTGGGCGGGCTGTTGAGCATTGCACTGTGAGATACATCGAGTGACCGACAAAGACCTCTACGGCGGGTTGATCCGCCTGCATATCCTGCACCACGCTGCCGAGGCTCCCATCTTCGGGCTGGCCGTCATCGAGGAGCTGAGCCACCACGGTTACAAGCTCAGCGCGGGCACGCTGTATCCGATGCTGCACGGTTTGGAGAAGAAGGGTTATCTGTGCTCGCACCATGAACGCACTGGGCGCCGCGAGCGACGCATGTATGAGATTACCGATGAAGGCCGAGCCGCGCTGGCAGATGCCAAGGTGAAGGTTAGGGAGTTGTTCGGCGAGTTAATCGAAGGACGCTGATGGTCTTAACCGGAGTGCCTGCGACCAGCTACTTGCTTTCATGACCGCACACTGACCGAAAGCAGTGGCCTATTAGCTACGTACGCTTTTGGCCGACTTCTGCCCGTCAAGGCGTACCCGTGCGCCGGTCAAATTCGATGCAAACAACTGGTCAAGTCGAGTGCAACAGGTGGTCAAGTCCATGCAATTACGCATCTGATCTCACAGACGGAGCAGTTCAGGGGGCTTTGCCCTGGCTCGGCTTGCTACATGTGCAAGGCGTTACCATTCGTCAATGGCTTATAGTCTGCCCACCCGATAGTCTGAAAAGCCAGATCGGAAAAATGTGGCAGTGAAGCTCAGCACACAAGACCACGAATCGCACAGTCTCTGGTGCGGCGGCCCTCACTCGATAGAACGCAACGACAGGCTAGATGGCATTAGGCTCGTATGCCGTGGTCAAGCCGTATAATCTCGTCATGGATAATTGTGAGTCCCATAGGTGTGCACAGCACCCTGCAGGGTGCCTGACGGCCTACACCTACTACAGATCTTACGAGCCATCGCTCCGCCTTCTTTCGGCTTCCAAACACTTCAAGTGCGATTGAGAAGACCTGCTCGTAACGCGTTTCAAAACAGCGATGCCTAGCACTCCAGCAGCCGATCGGGGAGCGAACGCATCGCCCGACAATCCTAAGCTCATTCATGCTTCACCCTCTGGTGATACTGGTCTGGTCGCCGCTCGTACTCTGTGCAGGGGGCATCCCGACAGGGCCACCTCGTGGCGCGGCCCTTTAGCTCAGACGCAACGCTTCCATCGAATTGAAGATCTGCTCCCAGCTACCTATCACTCAGCACTGATTGTGCAAAATGGGAAAGATTGGAAGCCCCGCCTCCATTCCTGCGCAACAGATAACCCTTGATACCAACCTGGCCAGGCCCATCCCGATCACACCTTTCTGAGTCGCCAATCATGACAATCCGCCTCTGACTACTGAGCTCATTTCCTGGCCGAACATCAAGTAGATCGCAGATGTGCTGGTAGATGGTCGCTTGCGGTTTCATAACACCAATGCGATAGCTGAAACCATAGGCCCCAAGGTGCGGGAAAATCCTTTCCACTACGGGGCCGTAAGGCATGGCCAGGTTTGAACACACAGCCAGTCTCAGCCCTGCAGCTTGCAGTAGCCCAACGGCCTCAACCGCGTCTGGATAAGGCCGAATGCTTGCCAGTTCCTCCTCCAGGCATTGGTCGAGAAATGCAAGCTGGGAGGGCGAGATTTTGATACCAAAGTACAGCGCAGCCTCGCTTAGGGAAAGGCAACGGGTCATGATCGCTCGAATGTCATCAGCGCGAGGCAAGCGGCCTTGGCGTCGCCCCTCTCGAAGCAACTGTCGAAACGGATGTGTCGGCTGCTGAATCTCGACCAGCGTTCCGAAGGCGTCAAAGATAACGGCATTGGTCTTCATCTGAGTTTCCTTCGCTGGTCACCGTCCGCAAGACAGCCACTCTAACGAGAATCAAGTTCAACAACCAAAAAACTAAGCTATCGAAGAGTAACGCCAAATTTTGAAAAATCATCCACCAGCGTTTTTCGACCCAGCATTTTCGGAAGCTTGAAGACGTTCCTGTACCCATACCACAAAAACATAGGAATAATGACAAGCCCAACTCCAAAGGTTGCCGTTGCAGCAATAATCCCAGCTGGAACCGCTGCTAGCGAAATAACCACACCCTTTACCAAAGTCGACCTTGCAATAATTCGCAGATCATCCAAGTCGCACTCAACTTTCCCACCAGCCTTCTCAAAAGCGACAACAATTATCGATTTCTTTGAGGCATGCTTATAGTACCAAGTTCGCGGAACATCAGTCGCCAAAGCACCATGCTTCACAAGGTACTTCAGCATCACAACCTCTTTGAAATAGAGAGTAGCGCCGTGCTCATCTTCGTATCTAACACGTCGATAGAGAGCGTCTAGATCACCGCTCCCTTGAGCATCATAGTTCTTAACAGTCAATGTCAGTTTCTTTAACTCGGACATGCTTCCTCCCTTAAACACACATTAACTATTAATGGATTAGATGACGGCGGGGCCTAATTAAGCAGGCTGAGACAGCGGCCTCGACAACGCGGGGGCAATCAAGCGGCGGCAGGCAATCGGCTGACCATGACGTAATGATCGTTGCCTGACACTGTCCGCAATAACGCCATGCCTTCGACCTCCGCTATCACCTCACTAGGGGGTGTGACAATTGTCATCCCATCAGCCAGTTGCCCTGAAAGATCGCCATACACATACGCAACGAAACGATCGCCAACTTCAGCTGCATCTACCAGGTACGCGTCCACTAGTGCACCCCAATCATGGGCCTGCGCGATCGCCAACTTAGCTGACACCAGACTGGGCAGTCGTATTACGCCCTCAACCATCCAGTCCTGGGAATTCAGACAACTCATGGATTCTCCATCACGTTCGAATTTGAAACCTACTCACTTACTGAAAAAGCTAAACGACGGCAGCCCAATCAGTCTTCATACACTGACAACTAGGTCTGGCCGAAAGCCAGTTTCTTCGGTGGGATAACCACGAGGATTACTCACAAACCGAACGCCATTAACCACCTCATCCACAGCTTCGTGGGTATGGCCAAAGATCCATAGATCGATCTTGAAATCCATCAGGCCATCCCAATTGTTTCCATAGGCTGCTCGCAAGTGAGGATCGGCTCCTTGGTCACTCACGAACTTCATAAGGGGCGGATAGTGAGTCACAACTACACGCTTACCGTTGAATGGCAGCGATAGCTGGCCCTCCAACCACTCCTTCGTCTCTCGATTTCTCGCGATCAGATCATCAGGGCGCAAACGCCGATACTGTTCACCGACACGGATTGCGCGAAAGTCATTCAGTGAGTTACGAGCGCACCAAGAAGCAGCTACTGGGTCTCCGGTCGCGGCCAGGCTCGTCCAACCCGTAGCGCAGAGAAACTGCACGTCACGGTGTTCTAAAACCTGATTTTCCAATACGTGGACGTGCGCCTCAGCAGCGTCAAGCAGCTTGCTGTGGGTTCGATCTATATTCCCGCTGTAGTGCTCATGATTGCCCATGGCATATATGACAGGCGTGCTGAAGGTCAGGCTGGCCCACATGGCCCCCCTGGACTTCACGTGGATGTCACCGGCTAATACGACCACGTCACAGTCCACCACAGGGGGGACGAAATCGGCGAACTCACAATGCAGATCAGACAGTATATGAAGCTTCATCCCAAGCCTGCTGACGTCGACTTTCTAATAAATTGATCATTCCCTGGCCCGGTCGCTCGGACGCGGCGAAGCTGCCATCAGTAGGCCCACGATAAACGATGATCGCCATTATTGCTAGCTTTCGATATTTATCGACGCATGGCGCTGTGGCCCTATTCTTCGTTTTGAGCGCTCAGCATGCAGAACGAGATAGCAGCAATAGTCCGAGCTCTGCGCGACCTGAGAGGATCAGCTCAGGAGGAGCTTGCCGAGATCAGTTCCCAAGCCAATCTGTCACGATTGGAGCAAGGGAAAACGCAGGTCTCTTTGGTCAAGCTGAGCAAGATCGCGCGCACCCTGGATTTCGACCTCGTGGCTCTCGTCGCGCTATGTCAGGCCCTCCAGGATGGGTCATCACCTATCGATGTCATGGCGAAGGCTTCAAAGGACTTGGAAGGCTTCGTAGCCCAGGGAGGGTTGCAGGGCCTGAAGAGGCATTGGGACGCTGGTGAAGGGCTGGTGAAGCGCACGCGAGGCAAACCCAGCAGCCCAGATCGAATCCGGGCAGTACTAGAGCTCAAGGCCAGTGGCATGTCGAAGGCGGAGGTGGGTCGAGCGCTGGGGTTGCCTGAAGCGACTGTCAGGCGTTACTGGCTCAAAGAACTGCCTGGCTAGAAAGGGAGTTGTGGGGTGAGAGCAGAGAAGCTCTCCACTTTTCCAATTCGATTTAGCGCGGCGGCAGATCCGTGAAGCGCAGCCGGGGATAGATACGCCTTTCCTCAGCGCATTTGGAAATCTGCAAGAACGCTGACAGCAGTGCATCTTCCGAAGGGCAGTGGCGGGTCATGACCTCGAACTCGTTGTAATCGAAGGCTAGGACGCGAATTCCGACCTCATCCATGAATTTCAAAATCATGGCGCTGTATTCATCGTAGTTGTCGATAAAAAGCTCTCTGACCACGACAACTCCCACCAGGGGGCGTGCAGCAAGATCAATGTCCAAGGGCGTGCCGTCCACAAGCGCTAAGGCTGGATTGCCTTCTCGCCTGATCGTTGAGATGGCGCCACGTAGTTGCTGCAGGCCGTTCTTCAACTGACTTATGGCCTTCTTTCGCTTTCTCTCAAGCGTTGTGTTCATCATTGCTGGCGTATTGGGACTGTCCTTCGCCTGCAGCAGCAAAGTCACTTCATCGCCCATCACCACTACGTCAGCCAGCTCCTCGCCATCGGAAACCTTCAAGGGGCCATGGATGATCCGCTCGGAGGTGTATGCGCGCTGGAGAAGATAGATGATGTCCAACTCCTGAAACGTGCCCGGCTCAGTGCGCTCTAACTGCGTATTGGAGAAGCCTTGGGAGCCTCGAAAGTCCTGGCGGGTCAGGTCGGTGATCAAATAGTCCGAGGGGAACAGATCTTCCTGCAGGAACACCGTTGTGGCACGAGCGTCGTCCTCATAGGTCGTGAGGCTGAACCATCTTTCCGCCTGCTCATACATCTTGGGCCAGTGATCTGCTCCAATGGGGCTGAGTGTACCGAGCTCCTTGCGGAGCTGACCAAGCTTCGCCTGGGCCTTACAACTGAACAGCTCGCGGTTGTGCTCGTCGAAAAAGCACACACTGAATTCGTCAGGGAAGCTCTGCAGTGCCTCTGTGAGAGGGTCACCAGGGATGAGTGGGGTTTTGATCAATAGCGGACTTTGTGGGTCATCAAAGCAGGCTGTGAGAAGCGTAAGCCCCGTCGTTTCGCCTGCCTTGTATGGCGCAAGGTAAAGCTTCAATTCACGCCTTTGCTGAGCGGCCAAGATCAGCTCTTTCCCTGCCTTGATTACCAGCACGAAGCCTTCAGGGCCTTCAACGATCCATAATCCACGGGCTAAGACAGCGATTTGCTGAAGCGCTTGTGGCTTCATGATCGTGAGGTACATTTGAACTCCTTGGCGGTTGCCTGATTGCGTCCTGCAAAACCCGAAGCCTAAAGCGATGAGGCGAGGCCTATGCTTACCATTCAAAATTCCCATCCTGGCCAACCAAAATTTGGCTAGCCAGGCATCGACTCAGTTAGATCGATACAGGAGCAGGAATATGAGGATGTGGGTCATAGCCCACAATCTCAAAGTCCTCAAACTTGTAATCGTAAATGCTGTCCGGCTTGCGCTTGAACTGCAACTTAGGCAGAGGGCGCGGATCACGAGTCAGTTGCAGGTTAACTTGCTCAATATGATTCAAGTAAATATGCGCATCACCCATTGTAACTACAACCTCGCCAACTCCCAAATCGCACTGCTGCGCCAACATATGAGTTAAAAAACTAACCCCTGCTAGGTTATAGGGATTTCCGAGCAATAAGTCTGACGACCGAATGTATAGATGCGCCGACAACTTATTGTTGGCTACATAGAACTGATAGAGCAAATGGCATGGTGGCAATGCCATCTTCCCATTCCGGGCATTCTCTTGTGGACTCACCGATTCATCAGGAAGGTACTCGACGTTCCATCCATGGAAGAGAATCCGACGACTGTTTGGGTTAGTCTTGAGCGTATGAACGACGTAGTCGATTTGATTGATGGCCTTGCCGTCCTGGGTAGGCCAGGCCGTCCACTGCTTGCCGTAGATCGGGCCGAGGTCACCGTCTTCAGTTGCCCACTCATCCCAGATGCTGACACCATGCTCCTTCAGCCATTTGGTATTCGTGTCACCATTCAGGAACCAGATCATCTCGTTGATGATGCTCTTGAAATGCAGCTTCTTGGTGGTGAGGAGCGGGAAGCCATCCTCCAGGTTGTGGCGGAACTGGCGACCGAAGACACTCAGCGTGCCGGTGCCGGTGCGATCGCCTTTCTCGACGCCATTCTCTAGCACGTCGGCCAGCAAATCGTGGTACATCTTCATTTCGGTTCCTCAAGGTTCGCGCTGACCAAATCCAGTGCGTCACGCAATTTCAAAATTTCAGTATCTTGCTCTTTGATCTTCTGACGCAGCTCATCTGCGAGCTGGAGGTAGTAGTCCCTAGACTCGCGGACAGTGTCCAATCTCTTGTCGAGCGTGGCACAAGAGTTCTCAGAATCCTGATACCTATTGAACCAATAAAGCACTTCCAATCGACTCTTTTCAAGGCGTTGCATCAGAATCGTCTTGGGATCCTGCTTCTTCTCAGCCTTGACCCTCTGAGCGAGCACTGCAATGCGGCGGTTGTCCTTGATCGCCTCAAGCCGCTGCGCCGGGAAGTCGCGCTGTCGGATAGTGTTGCGATGAATGCCTGTGATGCGGCTCAGCTCCGCCATCGTCGGCTTCAGTTTCGGATCAGAGGCAATCTGCATAAGCCCCTGAGCCAGCAGCTCAGTGTTCCGGTCGTAGTCGAGCTTATTCTTGGCATCAAACGCCTGGACTGTCATACCTCGACCTCCTCACCCAGATGCTCCAACACACCCTTGGCTTCCTCCATCGCCGCTCGCAACTCCTCCTCAGAGCCTGCTGAGTTCGGAGAGCTCAAGGCCAAGCTGTTCTGCACATAGATCTCCCGCCATTTAGGAGCGTGAGCCTTGGTGACCACGGCGTTTTTGCACCGATTCGGATTGCAACGCAGCGATCCGATGCAGGGCAGAGACTCGTCAAATACCTCACGTTGACCGCCATAACAGAAGCCTTGTCCCACGTTGATGATCGCCATGCGCTTCTTGGCCATCTGGGCGATGATTTGCTCTTTGGTGTAGCCAGCCGCCATGTACCCGCTGAACACCTTTTTCATCCGCGCCTTGTGGCTCTCCGCATTGGGGCCGGCGTAGTTTCCGTAGGGATCGCAGTAGCTCTGGATGTACTCCTCCTCTGCCATTTGCGTCGGCGTCTTGCTAGATGAACGCCCACCCTTGGACAAGATCTCAGCGATCGCTCCGTACCCAAGCGTCACCGCACTGAACGCCTTGTTCTGGCCAGCACCACCGATAAGGTCACCGAAGTGCTTTAGCTGGTGAGAGATGAATGGGAGCCCAAGCTCAGCCCTGGCCATCTGGTAAGCCAGGGTGTGTCGCAACGTGTAAGGCGAGAATTCCAGCGACTCGAACTCCTCGTCCGTCAGAATATCCTCGAAGAAAGCTCTGAACTGGTGAGTGATTCCAAGCGAGGACATTGAGTTTGGTTCGGCGTCCTGCGCGACAGTATCCACATTGGAGAACAGGTAAGGATTCTGCTTTACCTTAGCGATGAGGCAAGCGGCACGGATGGCGTCACGCACAATCGGAATCGCGATCCACTTGTCGTCGAACAGCTTGGCCAAGCCTTGGCGATGCTTGATCACGTTGCTGATCAGCAACCAGTAGTCGCTCTCTTGCTCCATGCACGACTCGACTAGGATCTCGGAGAGCTCTGAGGGCCGCATGCCGGTGTACTGCGCCACGAGATAGCAGGCACTGTACGAGACGAAATTGATGTACCTACGGAAATCATCGTCCAGTTTGGAATCTGAGAGCTTGAGTAACGTTTCGGTCGCCTTAAAATCATGTCGACCAGAGCCAGATTGGAACGTAGATGGAATGCAGCCAAAAGCTGCGGACAGTGCATTCGCCATCGCACCGGAGTCATAGCCTTTTCTCCGCAGCCTCAGCGCTACGTACAACTCGAAATTGTAACGCGACAGCTCTTGAGCGTTGGCTAACGAGTAGCCGCTAGCGTTTTGGCGGGTAAGGGCAACCAGGTCATCCACAGGCTCCCCCAGAGTGCTTAGGAAGTCGACCACTGCGAACGACGCCTCGCGAGAAGCCTTCTCGAACACATCGTTCGGCAGAATACGGTATGTGCGCTCAGAATCAGGGACGTGCTTGAGTACCTTGGCCCAGGCGAGCGATTCCAGCTGAACGTAAGGCAGTGGCTCTTCGAAAATCTGCTCCTCGAAAAATGGCGACCTGACCAAGGTAAAGAACTTCTTGAGATCAGGGCCAAAGGCGTAGGGATGAATGAGCGCTGCCTCCCGGTACATACCCGCATCAAAGTACGTCAGACCATGGTGTCCAACCTCGAAGAACTCATCCGTCATCAGCTGGCGCGCCTGCCCCGACATCGTATCCAGGAAGCTCAATCCAGCCTTCATGCATGAAATGGCGGTGTTGGCTTTGATGTTCCTTGGCGAGGCAAACGAGCGCGTTGCCGCTGGCATCTTCAGCCAGCAATACAGGGCCACCTTGACCTCCAAGACCGCCGACTGGTTGAGCAATGGGTACGAGTCAAAATTGAGCCGTAGCTTGGCTCCTTGGACATTCCTGGCGGCGTTCGGATGATCGTCATTGAAGTCCCAGACGGCGTCGCCCAAGACGGATGTCTTACTGACAGGCAACGCCATCAGCGCCTGGTACCAAGAGAGTGCTTCCAGCGACACAGGAGTCGGATCGGCGATGTTTCTGCGCAACTCAAGCAGCAGGGTGTGAGCAGTTGTACGCCACTGTTTGTACGCAGCGAGTTCAGGGATCAGAGCATGGTTCATAGCGTTACTCCCTCGGTCAAAACACTGACCTGCAGGTTTTCAGAGAGGCGCTCAGCCTTGGTCAGCTCTTCTGCGGAAAAGTCCGATGTCTCAGGATCTAGAAGGTTGTTTAGCACATCAAGGTTGTCCAGGATGACGGCTCCGTAGGGCGTATCGAGCACCCGGTTGACTTCAATCATCCTTTGGTAGTCACGCCGCATGGCGAAGAGCTCCGGCAGGTGCGATACCGTGATGATGCTGTTGCTGCATGAAAGGCACATGTTGAACAGCGTGCAGGGCTTGCTGGGGTCATAGCTTGCCAACGCCTTGATGAAAGCAGGTGGGTCAAAAACGTTCATGCATGTGGCAAGGCCAGAACGCAGTGGCATCGCCTCGGGCGTGGGCTCGATAGTCTTGGTCGGGATCAGCTTCGGAGCCTCCTCTAACGTGTCTTGCTGCATTTCATGGAGAACCTTATTCAGCATTCGGCGCGCCATGGGGTTGAAGTCCATCTGATCCAGATAGGCCATGGTGGTGCTTAGGCTCTTATGCCCCAGGAGAACCTGGATCTCACGTGGAGAGACGCCGCGCTCGATCAGTTCGCTTACGAAGCTAGGTCGGAAACGTGACGGTGAGAGCTTGAGAGGATTACCATCTTCGTCAAGCAGCCCGTGATCCTGAGAGAACTTGTCCAGGGTCTTATTGAGCTGGTTGCCACCTGAGTTCTCAAAGGAATCTACAACCCCGTATTTCCTGGGAGAGCTTGAGCGGTAAATGAAGAGCTTGTTCTGGGCTTCGACAGGCGCACTCAAGCGAATCTCACGGGTCAGGTGCTTCACATCGTCAAAGATTTTCTTGACCACACGGCCTTGAGAGGTGGTCAGCCAAGAGATCTCCGCATGGAAGATATCTAGATGAAGCATCTTCGCGCCTTCAGAACGCTCTTTCCAATACAGCAAGCAAGGCCGATCCGTTAAGTCATGGCGCTCAATGAAATCATCCAGCTCCAGTCCCAGCAGCGAGTCAGCATTCATCCCGGTAACTTGGGCAAGCCGAGCGATGTACGGCGCAATGACTCGACCATCAACCTGATACTGCACGCCCCAGCTTTTATAAACCTCGAAGATCGAAATTGGCGAAGCCGAGATAATCGACATAAACGCCCGTTGATAAAGGTCGTTTTTATCTACGGATTCGAAGTTTAGGGGCTTGCAGTTGAGTTTGTTCTCAAAAATCCACCGTGCGTTATCCAGAGTGTTAAAGCCTCGGCGTACTCTTCCGTCAGCGTTCAGCGGATCTTCCCCTACCTGGCTTGGAACGTAAGCCTGGGCCAAGCGATTGGTTTCATCAATTTCTTGCTCAATGACCTGCGAAATACGGTTTCGGACAGCCTGGGGATAAGGCTTGTACTGGTCAGTTTCACGCTCAGCATCGAAGCCTGTAGCTGCGACGTAGCTGCTCAGCCCGAGACCCTCGATTTGGACTGCGCGCGCCATCATTTTCCGAGCAGAGCTCATCATCGAACTGCTGTGGCTGGTCGACAGCGAACGCTCCAAGATCTTTTCCTGGAGATATCCCCTGAACTTGGGGAGGGAATACGGGGTTACGAGCTCCCTAATGTCCTCCAAGCCTGTGTAGTTGGCATCCTTGAGATAGGCTCGGAAGTTTTTGAAAGCCTCAATGAAATTCGACTGCCCTGACGCACTACTGCTCTTCATTGATGAAGCACTGAAGAGGTGCAGCAGGTGCTGGAAGGGGCGCTCCGGTTCCGGGCTTACGAGGTCGGACAGGCGATGGATGCGGACTGAGCGCAAAGCGTTGAAGCCGTCTCGCAATGACTCAGTCTTTTCGACTACCGTCTTCGAGGCGATACGCTGCTCGACGGTTTGATAGTTAGGGTCAAGAACACCAAGCTTGCGAAGATCATCGAGAATCTCCTCAAACGTGATCCGCACCAGTTCGAAGCTCGCCCTGGCTGATTTGAAGCCAGCCAATTCAGGAATCTCGCTCATGAAGCCACGATCCCTGATGGTATTGGCAGCCACTGGAATCGCCAGCTTCTCCTCCATAGACATGCCTTCGTACCAGGCAAGCAGCCTACGGCGCCAATCGCAGGCGCCAGACGGATGGCCAGGTACGATAATTCCTTCGGCGCGCATCGCCTCGAAGATCGGCTCAAAGCTTGAGACGCGCTTTGAGATCGTACCTGGGTTCAGATTAGTCTGTTCGATGAGGTATTTAGGAGCCACCGCCAACTCGTCCCCCCTGCTCAGACATACCTTCAGCAACGACTCCCGATCATCAGTGGCGCGGGCCACAAATGACTCAATGACGGCGTCTGCCTGAGCGCTAGTCAACCGACTCATTTCATATCTCCCGCATCAATTTTCAGGCGCGTCTGCTGGGAAAGCTCAGCCATCTCGCCTGCTTTCGTCTTGGTTTCAGTTCCGGGGCGTACGAGCTTCTGGTAGAGGTCGTAGGGGATCTGGGTATAGGTTTCCGACGTGCTGAGGCGCGAGTGACCAAGCGTCTTCTGCACGCTCACTAGCCGGTCAAGGTAATCACTACCAATGTCTGGCGTTCTCAACAGGGCATAAGCATTCCCGTGCCTCAACTTGTGGGGAGAGATCATCCTGTCGATTTTCAGCAGGTTCAGCGCTCGCTCGGATGTGCGCTCCAAGAGCTTGGAGATCGAGCGAGGGGTGTACTCACCCCCTTCCGCATTCAGGAAAGCAGGGGTGTTCTCAGCCCCCTTGAATTGACGCTTAGTCATTTTGTACAGCGGCGAAGCATGGTACTTCTTGATGCGCAGCAGCGTGGCGCGGCTGACCAACGTCTGGCGGGGCTTAAATGAGTCCGCAGGGCCTTTGCTTCCATCAATATGCAGCGGGCAGTAGTCCGCGTTTACCGGTTCTGAAACACCAGGCGAGATGAACAACGTGTCCTGGAATCGAAGGGCATCATCAATGGCCTTGAGGGTCACTCGCGGGACTTCTGAGCGGCGCACGCCTGCGTCGTACATGAACTGGAGCAAGCAGCGCTCACGCTCACTCTGCGTAGCCAGGATGAGCTCTCTGAGATCATTCAGGGAACAAGCCACTACCAAGCTCTTGTTGGGACGGGGGGACAGGTAGCCGGCAGTGTAGGGGTTAGGCGCGGTACGAGGCGCGGGTGCGTCGTCCACTCCCCGGCATAGAGAATCATTGAAAAACGCCATCAAAGACGAATCCCGGTTGCGCACCGTCTTCTTGGAAAGCTCCTCGTCCTCGCGCAGGTGAGCGAAGTACTCCTCGATCACGTGGGTGCGGATTTCCAAGAACGCCGAGTCACGCTCGCAATCACGAAACTCACGGCGGTTCGTCAGGTACTCGCAGGTGTACCCAAGGTTGCGACCATAGGTGATGGCCGTCTGCTGGGATATATAGGCTTTCTGAAGCGCGTGGGATAGGTAACCCGAAATCAAAGGCATGAGGCGCTCATCATCATCAAAGACGGCTGTCCCTGTGACGTTCACGGCTTCCTGAATTGGGGATTCTTCGGATGAGTCGTCCCGCCTGGTTGGGGACTCTCTGAAATCTAGGGGGGCGCCCCTAACTGCGATGACCTTCACGGCTTCCTCTCTCTTCAAAGCGGCCCGTACTATACACAATGTGCATTTCGTATTGGGGCACAATAAATGAGCTTGGAAGGTAAAGCCTTACTACGCAGCCATTGCGTAATGTGCGGTTTCGTCGAGGGGGTATAATAGCCCCAGATCGTTGGAGCGGATGTAGAGGGTCAGGGAGATTTCCTTGGTCTCGACATTCGGGTGGAACTGGTACAGCAGGTGGCATGGCGGCAGGGCCATTTCATCGAGCTGAGCGACGTTCCAGCCGTGGAACAGAATGCGACGACTGCCCGGATCCTTGATGATCGTGTCGACGCACTGGCGCACCTGATCGATGGCTTTGTACAGCACCACGTAGGCCTGGCCGTCTTCTTCGCCCTGAGCGATCTGCTTGTAGCCGTTGCTCAAGGTTTGTTCGATGGCGGCGCTGTTGCTCAGCGGGATCTGCTTGTACGCCGGCCATTTGCGCCATTGCACGCCGTAGATTTCGCCGAGGTCGTCGTCGCCCTGCCGGAACGGGTTGGCCAGCCACTGCGCGTTTTCGTTGGCGTTCTGATCCCAGACCTTGCAGCCCAACGCACGGAATTCGGCGGCGTTGTTCACGCCACGAAGAAACCCGCACATCTCGCCGATGGCCGATTTGAAGGCCATTTTGCGCGTGGTAATCGCCGGAAAACCTTCCTGCAGATCGAAACGCAGCATCGCACCCGGGAAGCTGATGGTGTTGATGCCGGTGCGGTTGGCTTGCTTGGTGCCGTTCTGAATGACGTGCGAGACCAGTTCGAGATATTGCTTCATGAGTTACCTGTGTCCTTTGAGCCCCGGCGTCGCGCGCCGGGGTTCGTAGTTTAAGCCGTCGGCGCGAGCGGTGCTGCCGGTGCGCGACGATAGGCCAGCCAGATCAGGAACAGCCCGCCGACGATCATCGGCACGCAGAGCACCTGGCCCATGGTCAGCCAGTTCCAGGCCAAGTAGCCGAGTTGCGCATCCGGTACGCGAACGAATTCGACGATGAACCGGAAGATGCCGTAGAACAGCGCGAACATGCCGGAAACGGCCATGGTCGGACGCGGCTTGCGCGAGAAAATCCACAGGATCAGGAACAGCGCCACGCCTTCGAGCGCGAACTGATACAGCTGCGACGGGTGACGCGGCAGTTGCGCCGGGTCGCTGAATGGCGGGAAGACCATGGCCCACGGTACGTCGGTGGCTTTGCCCCACAACTCGGCGTTGATGAAGTTACCGATGCGCCCGGCGCCCAGACCGATCGGCACCATTGGCGCGACGAAGTCCATCAACTGGAAGAACGACTTGCCGTTGCGCTTGCCGAACCACAACGCGGCCAGCATCACCCCGATGAAGCCGCCGTGGAACGACATGCCGCCCTTCCACACTTCGAAAATCAGCGTCGGGTTGGCCAGATAGGCGCTCAGATCGTAGAACAGCACATAGCCCAGACGTCCGCCGACGATCACGCCCATCGACATCCAGAAGACCATGTCGGAGAGTTTCTCCTTGGTCCAGGTCGGGTCGAAACGGTTGAGCCGGCGCGACGCCAGCAGCCACGCACCGCCGATGCCGATCAGGTACATCAGACCGTACCAGTGGATTTTCAGCGGACCGATGGCCAGGGCCACCGGGTCGATCTGCGGGTAAGGCAGCATTGCGACTCCTCGTTAGAGTTGAAACCAAAATTCCCGGGCGACGCTGCCACCTCAGGATTAAGCCAGGATTGCGACGCGGTTAAAGCAGGAAGCTCAAACCCACGCTGAACAGCAAAGCGGCGAACAGCCGTTTCAGCAGGCGCGGCGACAATCGGTGCGCCAATCGCGCGCCGATGCGGGCGAAAACCATGCTGGTCAGGGCGATGCCCAACAACGCCGGCAAATACACAAAACCGAGACTATGCGGCGGCAACAACGGATCGTGCCACCCCAGAATCATGAAACTTAAAGCACTGACCAAAGCGATCGGCAGACCGCAGGCCGATGACGTCGCCACCGCTTGCTGCATCGGCACACTGCGCCAGGTCAGGAACGGCACGGTCAGCGATCCGCCGCCAACGCCAAAAATCGCCGAGGCCCAACCGATCACACTGCCGGCCACGGTCAGACCGAATTTGCCCGGCACGGTTCGACTGGCCTTGGGTTTGACGTCCAGCGCCAACTGCACCGAGATCACCAACGCGAACACGCCGATGATCTTTTGCAGGTGCGGCCCGGAAATCGCCTCGGCCGTCATTGCACCAAAACCGGCGCCAAGCAGGATGCCCACGGCCATCCACATGAAGATCGGCCAACGTACTGCGCCTCGACGATGATGCTCACGCACGGCGTTGACCGAGGTGAAAATAATCGTCGCCAGCGACGTGCCGACTGCCAGATGCGTGAGGATCGACTGGTCGAAGCCCTGCAAGGTAAAACTGAACACCAGCACCGGGACAATAATGATCCCGCCGCCTACCCCGAACAGCCCGGCCAACACGCCGGCACAGGCGCCCAGCGCCAGATAGAGCAGAAATTCCATGTCCCTCTCCCAGACGCATCCCGAAAACCGGAGCGGCATGGTAACGGATGCATGGCCTTCGGCTCCACTTACGATGGATGCACGGGCGCTGGATGCGTAGAGTGAGCAAAAAACACACAAGGATCACCTTATGTGCCTGATTGTTTTCGCCTGGCGCCCGGGCCATGCCCAGCCGCTGATCGTCGCGGCCAACCGTGACGAATTCTACGCCCGACCGAGCCTGCCGCTGGCGCCATGGCCCGAAGCGCCGCACGTGCACGCGGGGCGCGATCTTGAGGCTGGGGGCACCTGGCTGGGGATTGGCGCTAATGGGCGCTTTGCGGCGCTGACCAATATTCGTGATCCGCAGCAGCCGCCGGCGCGCAAATCGCGAGGGGAACTGGTGGCGCGGTTTCTGACCGGTGATCTGTCGATTGATGATTATTTGATCGATGTGGTTGGGCGTTCGACGGAATACGCCGGGTTTAACCTGCTGCTCGGCAACAGCCATGAGTTGTGGCATTTCAATGCGCGGCTGTCGGAGCCGGTGATGCTGGCGGCTGGCGTCTATGGGTTATCCAATGCCGGGCTGGATACGCCGTGGCCGAAGTTGCTCAAGGCCAAGGCTGCGTTGAGTGCAGTGCTGGATGATCCGACGCCTGAGCGGTTGTTGGGGTTGTTGAGTGATGCGCAGACTGCGCCGTCGGCTGAACTGCCGGATACCGGGGTGGGGATGGCGACGGAGACTTTGTTGTCGAGTGTGTTTATTGCCAGCCAGAGTTATGGGACGCGGGCGAGTACGGCGTTGGTGGTGCAGGCGGATGGGACGCGGCGGATGATCGAGCGGAGTTTTGGGCCGTATGGCGGGCATCTTGGGGAAGTTGAGGTTTGTGTCTAAGAGCTGACCCTCACCCCAGCCCTCTCCCGGAGGGAGAGGGGGCCGACCGAGGTGTCTTGGGCCATACATCGACCAGAAAGACCGAGTTGATTATGGATTCAACACAGAACTTTCAGGTCGGCGTATCTCTGCAGCATCCCCCAATCAGTCCCCTCTCCCTACGGGAGAGGGTTAGGGTGAGGGGCTTTTGATCTTCAGAGGGCCTTGACGACCGCCGGCGGATTCATCTTCGACAACCCAAGGTTTTTCAGCGCCAATTGCAGCGAGCTGTGGATAACTTGCGGGTTGTCGATGGTCATCAGCTCAGCCAAGAGATCCTTGGCCTTGCTCAGATTCACCTGACGCAACATCCACTTCACCTTCGGCAAGTTGGTGGCGTTCATCGACAAACTATCGAAGCCCATCGCCATCAACAGCACCGCCGCCGCCGGATCACCGGCCATCTCGCCGCAGATACTCACCGGTTTGCCTTCCGCATGCGCATCACGCACCACCGTTTGCAGGGCTTGCAACACCGCCGGGTGCAGGTAGTCGTAGAGATCGGCCACACGCGGGTTGTTGCGGTCAACCGCCAGCAAATACTGGGTCAAGTCGTTGGAGCCAACCGAGAGGAAGTCGACCATCCGCGCCAGTTCCTTGGTCTGGTACACCGCCGCCGGAATTTCGATCATCACGCCAATCGGCGGCATCGGCACGTCGGTGCCTTCGTCGCGCACTTCGCCCCAGGCCCGATGGATCAGGTGCAGGGCTTCTTCGAGTTCATGGGTGCCGGAGATCATCGGCAGCAGAATCCGCAGGTTGTTCAGGCCTTCGCTGGCCTTGAGCATCGCGCGGGTCTGCACCAGGAAGATTTCCGGGTGGTCGAGGGTGACGCGGATGCCGCGCCAGCCGAGGAACGGGTTGTCTTCCTTGATCGGGAAATACGACAGCGACTTGTCACCGCCGATGTCGAGGCTGCGCATGGTCACCGGTTGCGGGTGGAACGCGGCGAGTTGCTCGCGGTAGATCGCCAGTTGTTCCTTCTCGCTCGGGAAGCGCTGGTTGATCATGAACGGCACTTCGGTGCGGTACAGGCCGACACCTTCGGCGCCACGCTTCTGCGCCCGCGCTACATCGGCGAGCAAACCGGTGTTGACCCACAGCGGCATGCGGTGGCCGTCGAGGGTCACGCACGGCAGGTCGCGCAGGGTGTCGAGGCCCAGCGCCAGTTGTTTCTCTTCTTCGACGACTTCGGCGAACTGCTTGCGCAACACTTCGCTCGGGTTGGTGTAAACCTCGCCGCGCGTGCCGTCGACGATCATTTCGATGCCGTCGACCTTGGCGTACGGCAGGTCGACCAGACCCATCACCGTCGGAATGCCCATGGCCCGGGCAAGGATCGCCACGTGGGAGTTACCCGAACCGAGTACCGAGACCAGACCGACCAGCGTGCCTTCCGGCACCTCGCCGAGCATCGCCGGCGTCAGTTCTTCGCTGACCAGAATGGTTTTTTCCGGGTAGACCAGGTTCTGCTGACGCTCTTCCTGCAAATAGGCGAGCAGACGGCGACCGAGGTCTTTGACGTCCGAGGCGCGCTCACGCAGGTAGGCGTCGTCCATCAGTTCGAAACGGTTGACGTGTTCCGTGACCACCTGACGCAGCGCGCCCTGGGCCCACTGGCCGGTCTTGATCACGGTGGTGATTTCGCTGCCCAGCGAGGCATCGTCGAGCATCATCAGGTAGACGTCGAACAGCGCGCGCTCTTCCGGGCGCAACTGCGTCGCGAGTTTGGCGGACAACGCGCGCATGTCGGCGCGCACGCCTTCGATGGCGGTCTTGAACAGCGCCAGCTCAGCGTCGATGTCAGTAATGTTTTTATCGGGCACCACGTCGAGATCGGCCGGCGGCAGCATGACCACCGCAGTACCGACCGCCGCACCCGGTGAACCCGGCACGCCGACGAACTTGGCTTCCTGAATGCCCTTGCCCTGACGGCCCAAACCACGGATCGAACCGGTGGCCTCGGCGTGGGCGATTACGCCGGCGAGCTGCGCGCTCATGGTCACGAGGAAGGCTTCTTCACCTTCGTCGAACTGGCGGCGTTCTTTTTGCTGGATGACCAACACGCCGACGACGCGGCGGTGGTGAATGATCGGTGCACCGAGGAACGAGGCGTAACGCTCTTCACCGGTTTCGGCGAAGTAGCGGTAGCGCGGGTGAACAGACGCGTTTTCGAGGTTCAGGGGTTCTTCACGCGTGCCGACCAGACCGACCAGACCTTCGTTGGGTGCCATGCTGACCTTGCCGATCGAGCGCTTGTTCAAGCCCTCGGTGGCCATCAGGACGAAGCGGTTGGTCTCGGGATCAAGCAGGTAGACCGAGCAGACCTGGCTGCCCATGGCCTCTTTGACGCGCAACACAATAATCCCCAACGCCGCCTTGAGATCCTTGGCGGAGTTAACTTCCTGGACGATCTTGCGCAGCGTATTGAGCATGGCTCGGGGTCGAACTCCGTCGTCAGTCGCGCGCTAAAAGGCGCGGGGCAAGCTCTTTGAGGGCGCGGCGATACACCTCGCGCTTGAATGTCACCACCTGGCCCAACGGATACCAATAGCTGACCCAGCGCCAGCCATCGAACTCCGGTTTACCGGTCAAATCCATCCGCACCCGCTGCTCGTTGGAGATCAGGCGCAGGAGAAACCATTTCTGTTTCTGGCCGATGCACAGCGGTTGGCTGTGGGTGCGCACCAGACGTTGCGGCAAACGATAGCGCAACCAGCCCCGAGTACAGGCCAGTATTTCAACATCTTCACGTTCCAGGCCAACTTCTTCGTTCAGCTCGCGGTACAAGGCGTCTTCCGGCGTCTCTTCAGGGTTGATTCCCCCTTGCGGAAACTGCCAGGCATCTTGATTGATACGGCGAGCCCATAGCACCTGGCCGGCGTCATTCGTCAGAATGATCCCGACATTGGGGCGGAAACCATCGGGGTCGATCACGGGCACAACCTCGCAAACGCATGTCGCCGCATTGTTCCACAAAGGTTGATGAGGCGGCAACGAAGCTTCCTACCTTATGTGCACTCTTGTGAAAAGACCGTATTCTTGTCGCCTTTTTACAGACTTATCAGCGGGTAACTGCAATGCGCCTGGCTCTATTCGATTTGGACAACACCCTTCTGGGCGGCGACAGCGATCACGCCTGGGGCGACTATCTGTGTGAACGCGGCTTCCTCGATCCGATTGCGTACAAAGCGCGCAACGACGAGTTCTATCAGGATTACCTGGCCGGCAAACTGGATAACGCCGCATACCTGAACTTCTGCCTGGAGATCCTCGGCCGCACCGACATGGCCGTGCTCGAGCAATGGCACAGCGATTACATGCGCGACTGCATCGAACCGATCGTCCTGCCGCAAGCGCTGGAACTGCTGAAAAAGCACCGTGATGCTGGCGATAAGCTGGTGATCATCACTGCGACCAACCGTTTCGTCACCGCGCCAATTGCTGTGCGTCTGGGCGTTGAAACCCTGATCGCCACCGAATGTGAAATGGTTGATGGCCGTTACAGCGGGCGCAGCACTGATATTCCGTGCTTCCGTGAAGGCAAGGTGACACGCCTGAATCGTTGGCTGGAAGAGACCGGGTATTCGCTGGAGGGCAGCTATTTCTATAGCGATTCGATGAATGATTTGCCGTTGCTGGAGCAGGTGGCGCATCCGGTGGCTGTTGATCCGGATCCGAATCTGCGGGCTGAGGCCGAGAAGCGTGGTTGGCCGGTGATATCTCTGCGCGGCTGATATCGCCTTCGCGGGCAAGCCTTGCTCCTACAGGGATCAACACCGCCCTTGTAGGAGCAAGGCTTGCC
>NZ_JASCPK010000289.1:0-2552 GCF_029959385.1 Pseudomonas sp. PS01303 | reverse complement strand
TGATCACCTCAGTGCTCGATTCAAAAGGCATCACCATTCCCCAAAACGGTCTCACCGTTGATTCCAGTGTCAAGGTCAGCGGCACTGCAACACCCCATCAGACCATCCTGATTTACAACAACAGCGTCAGCACTGGAGGCTTCGCAACAGCGGATGCTCAAGGTAAATGGGAACGGAATTTAATCGGACTGGCCCAGGGCGACTGCAACCTTACCGCTGTTGCGCAATACGGCAGCAATCCGGTGTCGGTGATATGGAAAATCATCGTCACGCCGATGGTCACGCCGACCATTACCTCAATCAAGGACAGCAAGGGTGTCGAGATTCCACAGGGTGGCAGCACCTTTGATACCAGCGTGACGATCACCGGGACGGCGAGCAAAGGGCAGAAGGTTGAAGTGATGGATGGCCCTGCATCTAAAGGCAAGCCGCAGGCGGATCCGATAACTGGCATTTGGACGCAAATAGTTTCGGGAATGAGTGTCTCTACTCACAGTTTTATCGCAAAGGCTTTATATGGTGGCGAAACCGTCTCAGATCGTAGGGACGTTGTCGTTAGCAAACCCATTTCAATTGAAAACTTCGATGGCGTCCCTTTTACAACACTCGTCGAAGGAACGATCGTCCACCTTAAACATATGACTTTACTCATGCGATGCTTGCCATTACAAACTGGCTGGGGATTTATTGATAAAAAAGAAGTCTCAGAACATATAAACGGAATGATACTTTCTCCATTCAGCTCAAAGTCTCCTCCTTATCCTACCATGAGGGAACTGCACATGACGTTCACTCAACCTCTATCAAAAATATGTTTTTATCATTTTCATTACTTTCAACATAGCGAATTAAGTATGGATATTCATCATGGAGATGGAATAATAAAAAAAATAAGAGAGCCTGCAACACAAATTGAAACGAGATTCGAATTCACCGCAGACAACATCAAGAAAATTATATTTTTTGCAGCTGGATATCTGGATCAATTCGAGTTGACCCATTAACCATCTATGACACATTTGTATTTCCGCATTTAATACATCTCCTGCCCCGCTCTGTAAATTTGGTTTTTGCAGAGCGCGGACGAACCAATGGCCTCGCCTCGCTCTGAGATCAATCCACCGGCACCAAATCATCAACACCTGATTAACCGCCAACTCTCCTAGCATCACAACTTGGGCAATTCCCAACAGTGTCCTGCGATGGGTGGCTTCTAGTATTCCCGCCAGGTCGTTGATCATCACGCAAGCCGAACCGAGGCTCTCACTGGCATCGGCGAACAGAGATCCATTCGCGCTGGCCGAGTTGACCATGAACAAGCGGTTGAGCACGTACGGTGCGGACATGATTTGGGCGCATCGAGACGGATGCCCTCACCTTCGACCGCCCATCAGAAAACCACCCTACCCTGTCAGATCTGACAGGTGACGCCTCACCCGTTTCCAGCCATAAATCACTCCGTTGCCTCACCGCTCAACGGAGCCGTCCATGCTTACCCCCAACCTTCCCGATGCCGACACATTAATCCTCGACCAACTCGATATCCCCGGCAAAACCGGGCCGGTGTCGGAGTCGCCAAAGGTCTGGGGCCTCAATATTGCGGCGGCGTTGGGTAATTTCCCGCGTCAAGGCCTGCTCTGCCGCGCCGGGCCGTGGACACCAATGGAAATTGGGGATCAGATCAAGGTGTTCTGGAACAAGGATGTGGAAGTCCTGCAGAAAACCGTTGGCCCGGCGGACGTCAACACGACGCTGCAAATGTTCGTGCCTTCGGCGCGCATCCCGGAAGGCCGGGCCGTCGCATCCTATAGCGTCAAGCGCCTCGGCCAGGCCTGGGAGCCGTCCGAGGACATGCAGGTGCTGGTAAAGCTCACCCGCCCCGGCGGTCATGACGACAACAACGATCCCGGCCACTCCAAGCTGATCATGCACTTGCCGCAGGACATCCTCGACGGCGGCATTGATAAGGACAACGTGGCCGCCGGTGTTCCGGTCGCCATCGAGTCGTATCCAGACATTGCCGCCGGTGATGTGATTCAAGTGAGTTGGGGCGGTGTGTTTGTGCTCAGCGCGCCCCTGTCTCAGGAGCAGGCGGACGGCAAAGTGCCGCTGGTGGTGCACGTCAGCGAGGCGGTCATTCGTGAGGCCGGGGATTCTGACGAGGTGGGTTTGTCCGTGGCCTTCGAGGTCTACGACAAGGTCGACAATCGCTCCGAGGACTGGAGCGCGGCACAACGGGTGGTGGTCGCGATCGATGCGAGCAGGCTGGAAGCGCCGATTCTCAAGGAAGCGCAGAGCAACGTGCTCGACATCGACCAACTGGGCGATGCCCCAGGCACGGCGCAGGTCTGGGTCACGACTGGCGGATCGTTCCAGCCCGGTGACACCCCGATCATCCGGGTCAAGGGCACGCCCGTGGAGGGCCTGCCGATCGATGTCGAGTTCACCGGCGAGCCGTTGACCAGCGTGCCCACCACCGCCGAAATCCCCATCGCCAACGCCGTGCTGCGGCAGATGGCCAAGTCCCAGATCGCCTTGTCCTATCGCCTGAA
>NZ_JASCPK010000288.1:0-2561 GCF_029959385.1 Pseudomonas sp. PS01303 | reverse complement strand
TAGGAGCCGAGCTTGCTCGCGAAAGCGACGGGTCATTCAGCATTTATCTGCCTGACCCACCGTCTTCGCGAGCAAGCTCGGCTCCCACAGGGATTGGGATTTCAGCGCGGTGGGTAGTTAGCGAGGATTCGGGTGACGGTCTCGCGGATGGCGTTGCTGCGATCTTCCGGATTCGGTTTGCTGGCGAGCATTTGCTCGTCGCTGCCGCGCCACACCAGTTTGCCGTCCTTGCCGTCGAGCAAGTCGATCTGGATGGTCGCGACTTTGTAGGTAATGTTGCGCGTTTCGTTGTACATCGGCGCGCCCCAGTAGCCATTCCACGGGCCACCCCAACCGCCACCGTAGTTGGTCGTCACTTGCTGCTGACGATCCTCGACGATCAAGTAAGTCTGCACACTCAAATCACCCTTGGCCCCGGCAGCGGCCGGGCGCAAACCGCGCTGATCGAGTTGATCGGTGACCGCCTGGCGGATGCGTTGCTCGGTCAGGTCGCTTTTGATCCGTGGATCATCCGGGCGATATTGCAGGGCGGGTTCTTTCCAGCTCCAGTTGCGATACGCAGCAAAATCGCGGCTGGCGTCGAAGTCATGATTGACCTGATTGGCGGCGCAGGCGCTGAGCAACGCGGCCATGGCCAGTAAGGCGAGACGACGGAACATGGTTTTTCTCCGGTAGAAGACATGACCTGCACAAGCTTCTCATTTGCAAGAAGCTAACTGGGAGGATACGCCGACATGGCCTTTTCCACAGCCTCCCGGATCGAATCAGCTTGATCACTCTGGTTGCCACGGGTGCCTGTTTCGGCGCTGGAACTCCAGACCGGTTGTCCGGTACCGGCGTCGAACAGATCCACCTGAACGACGACCACTTGTTCGGAGTACGTGCGCACGATCGGCACGCTGTTGTACATCCCGTAACCCCGACCATAACGATCATAGCCACTGTATCCGCCGCCGTAGTAGCCGTAATCGTCCTGCACCTGACGCAAGCGTGTTTGCAGACTCAGATTGGCGCTGACCAACAGGTCGGCCGGACGATTGTCGTGCAGCGGGCGCAAACCACGCTGATCCAGCGCGTTGCTCACTGCCTCAGCCACTTGCGCCGAATCCGCCCACGCCGTGCCGGGCGGCAACTGGCCGTTGAGCCAGGCCCAGCTGCGATAGCGTCCGTAATCACGCGGTGGCGCCGGATAAGCACTGCGATCAAAGGTGTTGGCGGCTTGCGGCGGCGCCGGCGGCAAGGGCCGCGATTGCGCCACATAAGGGTTGCTGCCCGCGCAGGCGGCCAACCCCAGACAGATCAGCAATAACCCGGATTGAGCTTTCATTTCGCGCTCCGATCAGATCGGCCGGCAGATCCAGTGCAAGTAACGCCCAAGCCCGGCGAAGCTTGGGTGGCGACGGTGAGCGAGCTCCATCTCGAGCAAATCGACGAGTTCGGCGCGGGCCTGGAATTCCACTGGCATGTAGTCGTGGAAAACCCGGATCCCGCTTTGAGTTTCGACCTGCCACAACCCTTCGAGTTGCGTTGCCAATTCCCGTGGATCGAGGGGCTGCTGCGGGGTCAGGCTCTGCTTTTCACCGGCCATGTCGTTCTTGCGCATTTTCTTGAAATGGCCTTTGAGCAGGTTGCGGTAAATCAGCGCGTCACGGTTGTAGAACGCCAACGACAGCCAGCCGCCGGGCTTGGTCAATTGATGCAGCACCGGCAGGATCGCGTGGGGTTCGGCGAGCCACTCGAGCACGGCGTGGCAGATCACCAGGTCATACGGTTCGGTGAGTTGCCCGAGCAACGCCTGCCACGGTGCCTGAATAAACGTCGCGGTCTGCCCGGCTTCGGCGAAACGCTGGCGCGCACCTTCGAGCATCGGCTCGGCCGGCTCGGTGAAGGTCACCTCGTGGCCACGCTCGGCCAGCCACAGCGACATGTGGCCGAGCCCACCGCCGATGTCGAGCACGCGCAATGGACGATCCGGCAGCGCTTCAGCAAGGTCCGCCTGCAACACCGCGAGGCGAATCGCGCCTTTGGCGCCACCGTAGATCTTTTCGGCGAAACGCGTCGCCAACTGATCGAAATGCCGGTCGCTCATCAGCTGAACCGCCGTTCGCTGTCGGCGAGCTTGGCGCGCACCACTTCATTCATGTCCAACCCCAACTCGCTGCACAGCAGCAACAGGTACAGCACGATGTCGCCGACTTCCTGCCCGGCATGGGCGAGTTTGTCAGCGGGCAACTGGCGCGACTGGTCTTCGCTCAGCCACTGGAAGATTTCCACCAGCTCAGACATCTCGACGCTGGCGGCCATGGCGAGGTTTTTCGGGCTGTGAAATTGCCGCCAGTCATTGCGGTCGCGAATGGCGTGCAGGCGTTCGGTCAGTTCAACAAGGTTCATCGGGCTCTCCTGAAGGCGTATAGCTTCAAGCGGATGCCCGCTGAAGGCAAGGCCCTCTGTAGGAGCTGCCGCAGGCTGCGATCTTTTGACATTGATCTTGAAAAACAACATCAAAAGATCGCAGCCTGCGGCAGCTCCTACAGGTTTTCCGTTCGGCGTTGCATTGGGCC
>NZ_JASCPK010000287.1:0-2565 GCF_029959385.1 Pseudomonas sp. PS01303 | reverse complement strand
GTCATGAAATCGAGTAGGACGGAGCACGAGAAACTTTGTCTGAATATGGGGGGACCATCCTCCAAGGCTAAATACTACTGACTGACCGATAGTGAACTAGTACCGTGAGGGAAAGGCGAAAAGAACCCCGGAGAGGGGAGTGAAATAGATCCTGAAACCGTATGCGTACAAGCAGTGGGAGCAGACTTTGTTCTGTGACTGCGTACCTTTTGTATAATGGGTCAGCGACTTATTTTCAGTGGCGAGCTTAACCGAATAGGGGAGGCGTAGCGAAAGCGAGTCTTAATAGGGCGTCTAGTCGCTGGGAATAGACCCGAAACCGGGCGATCTATCCATGGGCAGGTTGAAGGTTGGGTAACACTAACTGGAGGACCGAACCGACTACCGTTGAAAAGTTAGCGGATGACCTGTGGATCGGAGTGAAAGGCTAATCAAGCTCGGAGATAGCTGGTTCTCCTCGAAAGCTATTTAGGTAGCGCCTCATGTATCACTGTAGGGGGTAGAGCACTGTTTCGGCTAGGGGGTCATCCCGACTTACCAAACCGATGCAAACTCCGAATACCTACAAGTGCCGAGCATGGGAGACACACGGCGGGTGCTAACGTCCGTCGTGAAAAGGGAAACAACCCAGACCGTCAGCTAAGGTCCCAAAGTTATGGTTAAGTGGGAAACGATGTGGGAAGGCTTAGACAGCTAGGAGGTTGGCTTAGAAGCAGCCACCCTTTAAAGAAAGCGTAATAGCTCACTAGTCGAGTCGGCCTGCGCGGAAGATGTAACGGGGCTCAAACCATACACCGAAGCTACGGGTATCACCTTCGGGTGATGCGGTAGAGGAGCGTTCTGTAAGCCTGTGAAGGTGAGTTGAGAAGCTTGCTGGAGGTATCAGAAGTGCGAATGCTGACATGAGTAACGACAATGGGTGTGAAAAACACCCACGCCGAAAGACCAAGGTTTCCTGCGCAACGTTAATCGACGCAGGGTTAGTCGGTCCCTAAGGCGAGGCTGAAAAGCGTAGTCGATGGAAAACAGGTTAATATTCCTGTACTTCTGGTTATTGCGATGGAGGGACGGAGAAGGCTAGGCCAGCTTGGCGTTGGTTGTCCAAGTTTAAGGTGGTAGGCTGAGATCTTAGGTAAATCCGGGATCTTAAGGCCGAGAGCTGATGACGAGTGTTCTTTTAGAACACGAAGTGGTTGATGCCATGCTTCCAAGAAAAGCTTCTAAGCTTCAGGTAACCAGGAACCGTACCCCAAACCGACACAGGTGGTTGGGTAGAGAATACCAAGGCGCTTGAGAGAACTCGGGTGAAGGAACTAGGCAAAATGGCACCGTAACTTCGGGAGAAGGTGCGCCGGTGAGGGTGAAGGACTTGCTCCGTAAGCTCATGCCGGTCGAAGATACCAGGCCGCTGCGACTGTTTATTAAAAACACAGCACTCTGCAAACACGAAAGTGGACGTATAGGGTGTGACGCCTGCCCGGTGCCGGAAGGTTAATTGATGGGGTTAGCTAACGCGAAGCTCTTGATCGAAGCCCCGGTAAACGGCGGCCGTAACTATAACGGTCCTAAGGTAGCGAAATTCCTTGTCGGGTAAGTTCCGACCTGCACGAATGGCGTAACGATGGCGGCGCTGTCTCCACCCGAGACTCAGTGAAATTGAAATCGCTGTGAAGATGCAGTGTATCCGCGGCTAGACGGAAAGACCCCGTGAACCTTTACTATAGCTTTGCACTGGACTTTGAATTTGCTTGTGTAGGATAGGTGGGAGGCTTTGAAGCGTGGACGCCAGTTCGCGTGGAGCCAACCTTGAAATACCACCCTGGCAACTTTGAGGTTCTAACTCAGGTCCGTTATCCGGATCGAGGACAGTGTATGGTGGGTAGTTTGACTGGGGCGGTCTCCTCCTAAAGAGTAACGGAGGAGTACGAAGGTGCGCTCAGACCGGTCGGAAATCGGTCGTAGAGTATAAAGGCAAAAGCGCGCTTGACTGCGAGACAGACACGTCGAGCAGGTACGAAAGTAGGTCTTAGTGATCCGGTGGTTCTGTATGGAAGGGCCATCGCTCAACGGATAAAAGGTACTCCGGGGATAACAGGCTGATACCGCCCAAGAGTTCATATCGACGGCGGTGTTTGGCACCTCGATGTCGGCTCATCACATCCTGGGGCTGAAGCCGGTCCCAAGGGTATGGCTGTTCGCCATTTAAAGTGGTACGCGAGCTGGGTTTAGAACGTCGTGAGACAGTTCGGTCCCTATCTGCCGTGGACGTTTGAGATTTGAGAGGGGCTGCTCCTAGTACGAGAGGACCGGAGTGGACGAACCTCTGGTGTTCCGGTTGTCACGCCAGTGGCATTGCCGGGTAGCTATGTTCGGAATAGATAACCGCTGAAAGCATCTAAGCGGGAAACTAGCCTCAAGATGAGATCTCACTGGAACCTTGAGTTCCCTGAAGGGCCGTCGAAGACTACGACGTTGATAGGTTGGGTGTGTAAGCGCTGTGAGGCGTTGAGCTAACCAATACTAATTGCCCGTGAGGCTTGACCATATAACACCCAAGCAATTTGA
>NZ_JASCPK010000286.1:0-2630 GCF_029959385.1 Pseudomonas sp. PS01303 | reverse complement strand
AACCCGTGTAGGAGCTGCCGAAGGCTGCGATCTTTTGATCTTGCTTCTAGAAAAACAGATCAAAAGATCGCAGCCTTCGGCAGCTCCTACAGGGGTGTGTTTCATTACAACTTTGTCATTCAGCTGTCGGTTTGCCGTGCGGATCGCTCGGTAGCCTGATGTTGTCCCGGCGCTAACGCCGATCAACACCAACCACTGAGTGACTGACCATGAAAACCCTCCTGCTCGCCCTCACCACCCTCCTCGCCACCGGTTCCGTGTTCGCCGCGAACATGCCCGACACCGCCGTCATCCATGACAAATCCGCCTTCTACGTCCATCTGGATGTCGACAAAGTCCTCTCCAGCACCGATATTTCTCAGGCCTGCGGTGTGGTTCCGGCGCAACTCAACTACCTCGACCATCAGGGCCGCGAACATGTGCTGAACTATGACGTGCAAGGCAGCGGCTGCATCAATGACCATTGAGAGTGATCGATGAATATTCTGGTTGTCGAAGACGAACCCAAGGCCGGCAATTACCTGCTCAACGGTTTGCAGGAACTCGGCTACAGCGTGAGCCTGGCGCGCAACGGCGCCGACGGTTTGCACCTGGCGCTGGAACACAGCTTCGACGTGATCGTGCTCGATGTAATGATGCCGAAAATGGATGGCTGGGAAGTCCTGCGCCGACTGCGCAAGGAGGCCGACACGCCGGTGCTGTTCCTCACCGCCCGCGATGACATCGCCGACCGCGTCAAAGGCCTCGAACTGGGCGCGGACGATTACCTGATCAAACCGTTTTCCTTCGCCGAACTGGTGGCGCGTCTGCGCACCCTGACCCGGCGCGGGCCGATTCATGAAGATGAACAACTGCAAGTCGCCGACCTGCAAATCGACGTGCTCAAACGCCGCGTAAGCCGCGGCGGAGTGCGCATCACCCTGACCAATAAAGAGTTCGCCCTGCTGCAACTGTTCGCCACGCACACCGGGCAAGTGCTCGCGCGTTCGCTGATTGCTTCGCGGGTGTGGGACATGAATTTCGACAGCGACACCAACGTGGTCGATGTCGCCGTACGCCGCTTACGGGCGAAAATCGATGACCCGTTCCAGCTCAAGCTGATCCACAGCGTGCGCGGCATCGGCTACCGTTTTGACACGCAGCCATGAGCGTCAAACGGACGTATTCCCTGACCCTGCGCTTGGCGCTGGTGTTCGCCCTGCTCGCCTTCGCGTCGCTGGCCGGGCTCGGCGCGGCGCTGTACAGCGAGCTGGAAGAACAGCTGATTCGCCGCGACGACATTTCGCTGGTCAGCCGCGTCGACCAGTTGCGCACCTTCCTTAACGACAGCAACACCCTCGAGCTGATCAAGAATAAACCGGCGCTGTTCCAGAACATGCTCGGCAACCGCGAGGCACTGCTGACCATCGGCGCGCCGGGTGAACCGCCATTGCTGGTGGTCAATCCGGGCAACCTGACCACGCCGACATTGCCAGCGGTGCCGATCAATCACACGATGACGCTGAACGATGTACAGCATCTGCCGAACGTTAACGGCGTACCGTTTTCGGCGGTGGCGGCGGAGATCGACTCTGGTGAGCTGGGCAATCTGCAAGTCACAACCGGACGCCTGATGAGCGAACGCACAGCGATGCTCGCCAATTACCGTTTGAGTGTTTATGGCCTGGCGACGTTGGCGGCGCTGCTGCTCGCGGTGATTGGTTGTTTGCTGGTGTATCGCGGTTTGCTGCCGTTACGCCGATTGGCCAGGCACGCTCATGGCATCGGTGTCGGCAATCTCGGCGAACGCCTCGACAGCCAGGGCGCTCCACGGGAATTGCTGCCGATGATCGATGCGTTCAACGCCATGCTCGATCGCCTCGCCAAAGGTTTTGCGCAGTTGAGTCAGGTGTCCACCGACATGGCTCACGAACTGCGCACGCCGATCAATAACCTTCTTGGCGAAACTCAAGTCGCCCTGCATCAGAACCGCAGCATCGAAGCCTATCAGCAGTTGCTCGCCTCTAATGTCGAAGAGCTGGAACGGCTGACGCGGATGCTCGACAACATGCTGTTTCTTGCGCGCACTGATCCGGCGAGTGCGCTGAGCCAGCGTCAGGAGCTCGATGCGGCGGACGAGATGCAGCGCATTGCTGATTATTTTGAAGGGTTGGCGGCGGATGTTGGCGTGTGCATTGAAGCGCGTGGCAGCGGTGTGATCTGGGCCGAGCCGATGTTGCTGCGGCGGGCGCTGGCGAACCTTTGCGCGAATGCGATCAAGTACGGTGCGGCGGATTCGACAGTGCAGGTTGAAGCGATCGCTGAGCCTGAGGGCAGTTATCTGCGGGTGCGTAACCACGGCGCGACCATTGCGCCTGAGCATCTGGCGCGGTTGTTCGAGCGCTTTTATCGCGTGGATCAGTCGCGCGAGCGTTCAGCGCAATCGAATGGTTTGGGCCTGTCGATTGTGGCAACGATCATGCAGTTGCATCAGGGCCGGTACAGCGCCAGCAGTGCGGATGGCGTGACCTGCTTCGAACTGTTCTTCCCTGCCCGACAAACCAACACAAATCCCCTGTAGGAGTGAGCCTGCTCGCGATAGCGGTGGTTCAGCCTACCTCTTCATTGACTGATACACCGCTATCGCGAGC
>NZ_JASCPK010000285.1:0-2659 GCF_029959385.1 Pseudomonas sp. PS01303 | reverse complement strand
CACTGACAACGCAGTCTCTCTGTAGGAGCTGCCGCAGGCTGCAATCTTTTGATGTGGGGTATAAAAAACAAGACCAAAAGATCGCAGCCTGCGGCAGCTCCTACAGGGGGAATGGTGTGTTGGGGAATAACGATAGACCGCATTGATATATGTGGTTATAAGAAAAATCGCTATGCTGCGGGCCAGATTTTTCCTGTCGTTTTTGTGGACGGTTTAATGGAATTGGCAAATTTCGGCCTGGTGATTGCCGGGCTGGTGGTGGGGTTTATCGTCGGCATGACCGGTGTCGGCGGCGGTTCGTTGATGACGCCGATCCTGCTGTGGTTCGGCATCAACCCGGCAACGGCGGTGGGCACTGACCTGTTGTACGCCGCCATTACCAAATCCAGCGGCGTGCTGGTGCACAAAAAGAACAAGAACATCGATTGGGCCATCACCGGCTGGCTGACCCTCGGCAGCGTGCCGGCGGTGGCGATGACCTTGTGGTTCCTCAGCACCCTGCACACCGCGCCGGATGCGATGAACGCCATCATCAAACAAGCCCTGGGCTTTGTGTTGTTCGCCACTGCGCTGGCGATCTTCTTCAAAAAACGCCTGCTCGCATTCGCCCACAGACGCGCCGGCGGCAACTACAACCCGAGCGGTACGCGCCTGAACGTGTTGACCGTGATCACCGGTCTGATCCTCGGCACCATGGTTGCGCTGACCTCGATTGGCGCGGGCGCGCTCGGCACCGTGGCGCTGTTCATTCTTTACCCGCTGCTGCCAACCCGTCGTCTGGTCGGCACCGAAATCGCCCACGCCGTTCCGCTGACATTGGTGGCAGGCCTCGGTCACGCGAGCATGGGCAATATGGATTGGGGTGTGTTGGGCTTTCTGCTGATCGGCTCGTTGCCGGGCATATGGCTCGGCAGCCACCTGACCGGACGCATTTCCGACGAAGTCCTGCGCCCGTGCCTGGCGACGATGCTGGTGTTGATCGGCTACAAGCTGGCGTTCTGATCAACCCGATTTTTGGAATGGAACAAAATTGTGGTGAAAGTCACTTACCTGTGGCGAGGGGATTTATCCCCGTTGGGCTGCGAAGCGGCCCCATTCGGTCTCCCGCATTTTTGCTGATACACCGCATGTGCTGGTTTTACGACTGCTTCGCAGCCGAACGGGGATAAATCCCCTCGCCACAGAAACCCCGCTAACCACAAGTTTTGCGCTGCTGAATATCCCCTGTAGGAGCTGCCGAAGGCTGCGATCTTTTGATCTTGATCCTAAAAAAGATCAAAAGATCGCAGTCTTCGGCAGCTCCTACAGGTTTTTATGACGGGTTTTGAATGGTGTATTTCATCACCGTCACCGGCAATTCCTCGTACACCATTTCCTCAATCACCTCCCATCCCAACCGTGCATACAGCGATTGCGCCGCATCGGTGTACAGATACAACTCCTTCACGCCCAGCGCCGCCGCTTCTGCAACCACACGGTTAACCAGTTGCGAAGCAACCCCGCGCCCGCGTTCTTCAGCTTTCACATAAACCCCGGCCAGCCAAGGCGTCAGGTTCGGGCGCAGCTTCAGATCGTTTTCAATCAGCAGTGCGCCGCCGAGCAAGCGAGAACCTTCGAGTGCCACCACAACGCTGGGGATCGCGCCTTTGCCGCAAGCTGCACGCATGCGTTGTGTACGCGCCTCCAAGGTATCTTCGGGGCGATATTTACCCCATTCCTCGAAGTTGAGCGTGGCCAGTTCTTCAATCAATTCGGGGTGATCGCACAGGTAATCAATGTGCATGCGGGTGAACTCCGTTTCGGTGGTTGATCCACCACCCTAATGCGGTCATAAAAGGTAATCAAATCTGCCTTGCGATCGTGTCTGTGATGTTGCGCAATGTCGGCCCTGACCTAAGCTTCTGACAAGGCGACACCTATTTGCCAGATAGCCCCGGAACAATCGCCACGATGCGCAATCATTAGAGCGTGGATATTAAAAGGAGATGCGCATGCTCATCAGGTCACTGACCCTGACACTCTTGCTGGCGATTGCCGGCCCTCTGTTCGCCGCTGACAACGATTCGCCGATTGCCGGCGACATGGGCCGCGCCCGACCGCTGATCGTGATCGCACAAAGCACCGTTGACCCCGTGTGGGTCGGCCTGAAAAAGTCGCTCGACGATCCTGCCAACAAAAAAGGCGTTGCCGATCGCAACATCAAGGTTTACACCATCCTCAACATGTCCGGACAGCTCGACGGCAAAGACCTCGGCCAGCAAGACACCATGGCGCTGCTGCGCTCGCTGAAGCTGGGCGCTGGCGCGTATCCGAAAGTGTTCCTGGTGGGCAAGGACGGCGAGACCAAACTGTCGGCGTCGGGGGATGAAGCGAAAGCGGTGGATTTGAAGAAAATTTTCGACACCATTGATGCCTTGCCGGCGACCGAGAAAGACATCGCGCCACCGTCCGTGGCAACCACACCGGCAGCCGCAGAACCGGCCGCAAAAGGTGCAAAAGGCACCAAACCAACCAAACCTGCAAAACCCACCAAGCCACCAGAAATGCCGGATGACTAACTGAAGTCAACGCAAATCCCCCTGTAGGAGTGAGCCTGCTCGCGATAGCGGCATGTCAGTTGATACATGTGTTGACTGATACACCGCTATCGCGAGCAGGC
>NZ_JASCPK010000284.1:0-2696 GCF_029959385.1 Pseudomonas sp. PS01303 | reverse complement strand
TTCTCCACCCAAAATAAAATGTGCGCCGCCTGCGGCAGCTCCTACACGGGTTTTGTGGTGAGGGGTTAACTCGCGTGGGTGCTGAGGATGCTTGCCACCTGCTGCGGTTGGCAGTTGAGGTACGGCGAGGATTTCAGCCAGCGCTGATCCGGGTACCAGGAAAACATGAACTGGCCATCCTTCAATCGATCAATCACTTGCTTGGCAATCTGTGGCCGAACCGCCGGGCAACCCTGGCTGCGGCCGATGCGCCCCTGTTTCTTGCTCCACAACGGATTCACATAACTGGCGGCGTGAATGACGATCGCGCGATCGCGGGCCATGTCATTGAAGCCCGGTTCCAGACCGTCCATGCGCAACGAATAACCGTGGGCGCCGCTGTAACTTTCCTGGGTGCGGAACAGGCCGAGGCTGGATTGATAACTGCCTTCACGGTTGGAAAACTGCGTGGCAAAGTTTTCGCCGGAGTTGGAACCGTGCGCCACCAAATCGCGTAGAACCAACTTCTGTTTGCTCAGGTCGAAAATCCACAAGCGGCGTTCTGTGGACGGTTGCGAATAATCGATGACGGCCAGATGGCGGGACGGCTTCGCCCCATTGTTGACCGCACATTGCATGGCGCTTAATGCACCTTTCAGCGCCTGGGGATTGAGTTCTGGCGCGGCGTGGGCGAGGCTGTTGTAGAGAACCGGCGATGGTTTGCCGGCGGCAAAAACTGGACTGGTCACAGCGACAAGGGTCGCGGTGGACAGCAGAAGTCGGCGCAAAAACGTCAACATTTATAAAGTGTCCTCACTTGCTACTCATTTGGCACTTTGGCTCCTGACTCCCAGTCATAACCGCCACGCCCGAAGATCGAGCCTGACTGTTCAGCACACCTGTTGTAAGGTTGACCGTCATCTGGACGGCCATGGATTGGAGTAAAGCAGTTGTTCAAAAAGTACGCATGCTACTTGAGCATTTGTTTGCTCGCTGCGCCGTTTGTCGCTTGTGCCGATGAGCCGCTGCCGCCCTTGCAGACGCTGCCGACGCCACCGGCCGAGTTGCCGGTCGAACCGCAGAGTCCGTTGCAGGCTGTTTTGATCAGTTTGCCGCAGGCCTGTCCGGCGATTGCCGCGCGTCTGAGCGTGGCGGCGTTGACCCAGTTGCAGGCGTTCTATGAACAGCAGGACTGGATGCCAGTGTGGGCCAGCGAATCCGGACGTTTGCAGGCTTTACAAGCGCAATTGCCGCTGTTGGCCGACGATGGCCTGAATCCAAAACGCTACCCAGTAGCGAGCGTTCCTCCGCAGGATGGCGAACTCTGCGCCGACATCGACATCAGCCGCTACTACCTGCAAGCCCTGCAGGATCTGCATTACGGCAGCCTGTTGCAGTCGCACTTCGAGCCGCTGTGGCATGCCGATGACACCCCGCGTGACCGTCAGGCGGAATTGTTGGCGATTGCCGTGCCGGGCATGCAGGACATTCCCGGCGCCTTCGATCGCGCGCGTCCACACCTCGCGCAGTATCAAAGCTTGCGTCACCTCTACGCCGCGCAACGCCTCAAGGCATTGCCGCAGTGGCAATCGGTCGGCAATGGCCCGTTGCTGCGTCCGGACATGGAAGACAAACGCGTGCCGGAACTGGCGCAGCGTCTGTACAGCGAAGGCTATCTGGCCCACGCCGGCAGCACGCCGGGCAACGCTTACGAGGGTGTGCTGGTCGAGGCGGTGAAAAGTTTTCAGGCCAACCATTCGTTGCAGGCCGACGGCGTGGTCGGGCCGGGGACGATTGCCGAACTCAACATCAGCCCGCTGACTCGCCGCGAACAGCTGCGGGTCAACCTCGAACGTTTCCGCTGGATGGCCCAAGACATGGAGCCCGACGGGTTGCTGGTCAACGTCGCCGCTGCTGAACTGACTTTGTATCAGGGCGGCCAACCGGTGTGGCAGACCCGTACCCAGGTTGGTCGCGCCGAGCGGCAGACGCCGCTGCTGAAATCCCGCGTCACGCGCCTGACCCTCAACCCGACCTGGACGGTGCCGCCGACCATCTGGAAAGAAGACAAACTGCCGGCGATCCGCAAGGATCAGACTTTCCTCAGCCGCCAGAACCTGCAAGTGCTCGATGCCAAAGGCCAGCCTTTGGCCGCGGCGGATGTCGATTGGGACAATCCCGGCAACATCCTTTTGCGTCAGGACGCCGGCCCGCGTAACCCGCTGGGGCAGATGGTCATTCGCTTCCCCAATCCGTTCTCGGTGTACTTGCATGACACGCCGAGCAAGGCGCTGTTCGACAAGGGGCCGCGTGCGTTCAGCTCGGGTTGCGTGCGGGTCGAGCACCCGATGCAGCTGCGCGATTTGTTGCTGAGCCCGGCGGAAAAGGCGCGCACGGAAACGCTGTTGGCGACCGGGACGACTCACGAATTTCGCCTCTCCGCGCCAGTGCCGATCCTGATGACCTACTGGACGGCGCAAGTCGGCAGCGACGGCCACGTGCGCTACGCGCCGGACATCTACAGCCGCGACAGCGCCTTGCTCGCCGGCCTCGATCGCGCACACTGACTCCCCAGCCATCCCCCAATCCCCTGTGGGAGATTCTATGGTTGCGAACAACGTTTTTTAGGCAGTTTTGCTGACGTATGCTTTCTCGCTCTTCAGCAGCGCGTATGCAATACGCGCAAGTTTACGTGACAAAATCACCAGCGCTTCAGT
>NZ_JASCPK010000283.1:0-2725 GCF_029959385.1 Pseudomonas sp. PS01303 | reverse complement strand
GCCGAAGGCTGCGATCTTTTGATCCTGATCTTTTAGAGGAAAGATCAAAAGATCGCAGCCTTCGGCAGCTCCTACACGTGTAAGGCAATAAAAGACTTTGCCTATCAGTGTCCATCAGTCGGCCTATTAGCTGACTTGCCCAGTCGGGTCTAGCCTTACTAGTCCGAAGTCGGCACGAGCCGGCCGTAGCAGACCTGATAAGGACTCGAACATGGCAAACGAATCGAAATGCCCGTTCAACCACGCCGCCGGTGGTGGTACGACGAACCGTGACTGGTGGCCGAATCAACTCAACCTGAAAATTCTGAGTCAGCACTCGCCCAAGTCCGATCCGTTGGGCAAGGACTTCGACTACGCCAGCGCCTTCAAAGGCCTCGATTTTCAAGCCCTGAAACAAGACCTCACCGCGCTGATGACCGACTCCCAGGACTGGTGGCCGGCAGACTTCGGCCATTACGGCCCGCTCTTCGTGCGCATGGCCTGGCACAGCGCCGGCACCTATCGAACCGCGGATGGCCGTGGTGGCGCTGGCTCGGGTCAACAGCGTTTTGCCCCGCTCAACAGTTGGCCGGACAACGTCAGCCTCGACAAGGCCCGCCGCTTGCTATGGCCGATCAAGCAGAAATACGGCCGCAATATTTCCTGGGCGGATCTGATTGTCCTCACCGGAAATGTCGCGCTGGAATCGATGGGCTTCAAAACTTTCGGCTATTCCGGTGGCCGCGCCGATGTCTGGGAACCGGACGAGGACGTTTACTGGGGTTCGGAACACGAATGGCTCGGCGGCGACAGTCGCTATGGCAAAGACAACGCACCGATGCAGGAGCCCGGTGACGGCACGCTGGTGGCGGAGCCGGATTTGCACGGTAAAGAGGAAAGCCGTACCGATCAGGGCGAACGCAATCTGGAAAATCCCCTCGCCGCCGTGCAGATGGGGTTGATCTACGTGAACCCGGAAGGCCCTGAAGGCAATCCCGATCCCGTCGCCTCCGCCCACGATATCCGTGAAACCTTCGGCCGCATGGCCATGAACGACGAAGAAACCGTGGCGCTGATCGCCGGCGGTCACGCCTTCGGTAAAACCCACGGCGCCGGGCCTGCCGACAATGTCGGGCCGGAACCGGAAGCGGCCGGGCTGGAAGAGCAAGGCCTCGGTTGGCGCAACGCTTTCGGCACCGGCAAAGGCGCCGACACCATCACCAGCGGCCTCGAAGTGACCTGGACGACCACGCCGACCAAGTGGAGCAACAACTATCTGGAAAACCTGTTCGGCTTCGAGTGGGAGCTGAGTAAAAGCCCCGCCGGTGCGCACCAGTGGATCCCGAAAAACGGCGCCGGTGCCGGCACGGTTCCACATGCCCATGACCCGAGCAAAAAACTTTCGCCGACCATGCTGACGTCTGACCTGGCGCTGCGTTTCGATCCGGCCTACGAGCAGATCTCCCGGCGCTTTCTCGCCAATCCTGAGCAACTAGCCGACGCCTTCGCCCGCGCCTGGTACAAACTGATCCACCGCGACATGGGCCCGCTGTCGCGCTACCTAGGTCCGGAACTGCCGAGCGAAGAACTGCTTTGGCAGGATCCGATTCCAGACGTCACGCACCCGCTGATCGACGACAGCGACGCCGCAGCACTGAAAAGCAAAATCCTCGAGTCGGGCCTATCGGTTTCGCAACTGGTCTCGACGGCTTGGGCGGCATTCTCGACGTTCCGTGGTTCAGACAAACGCGGTGGCGCCAACGGTGGCCGTCTGCGTCTGGCACCGCAGAAGTTCTGGCAGGCCAACCAGCCCGAGCAACTGGATAAAGTGCTGAGCACCCTTGAAGGGATTCAAAACCAGTTCAATGGCGGCGCAGCCGGCAAGCAAGTCTCGCTGGCGGATTTGATCGTGCTCGCAGGCAACGCGGGCATCGAACAAGCGGCGAAAAACGCTGGTCACTCGGTCAGCGTGCCGTTCCATCCGGGGCGTACCGATGCCACGCAGGAGCAAACCGACGTCGAGTCGTTCGGTTTCCTTGAGCCGATTGCCGATGGTTTCCGCAACTACAGCAAGGGCAAATACACGGTATCGGCGGAGGCGCTGTTGATCGACAAGGCGCAACTGCTGACGTTGACCGCGCCGGAAATGACCGTGTTGCTGGGTGGTTTGCGGGTGTTGAACACCAACGTTGGGCAGAGCCGTCATGGTGTCTTCACCAGCCAGACTGAAGCGCTGACCAATGACTTCTTCACCAACCTGCTGGACATGGGCGTGGAGTGGAAGCCGACATCGCGGGATGCGGATGAGTTTGAAGGACGCGATCGCAAGACCGGCAATGTGAAGTGGACGGCGACGCGGGTTGATTTGGTGTTTGGTTCCAATGCGCAGTTGCGGGCATTGGCTGAGGTGTATGCCAGTTCGGATGCGAAGGAGCAGTTCGTCAAAGACTTCGTCGCAGTCTGGACGAAAGTCACCAACCTCGACCGTTTCGACCTGAAAAACTGAAAAACTGAAATATGTAGGAGCTGCGGCACGCTGCGATCTTTTGATCTTAAACATTAAGATCAAAAGATCGCAGCCTCGTTTCACTCGTCAGCTCCTACAGAATGCAAAAAAATGTGGGAGCAAGCCCGCTCCCACATTTTATCGCGCAGGCCATCTAAACCCTGTAGGAGCTGCCGAAGGCTGCGATCTTTTGACCTTGATGTTAAAGATCAAAGATCGCAGCCTTCGGCAGCTCCTACA
>NZ_JASCPK010000282.1:0-2769 GCF_029959385.1 Pseudomonas sp. PS01303 | reverse complement strand
AGAATGTTTTACCAACAGTTGACGACAGCACCGCGATTTGAGATACTAACCACGTCGAAGCAATACCGCTCGACACCCCGGAAACCAGCGGCGGCAACCGCTCCGGGGAATCTGCGAAGGAGATACAAAAATGCGTCTTTCCAGCAACTTCCGTAACCCGTGCATGATCCGCAGCGATGCCCCTCTGACCAATGACGAGATTGCCCGCGTGGCGCCCTCGATCTTTGCCGAGGAAGCGCACGACAGCCGTTCGGAACGTTACCTGTATATCCCCACCGTCGCGGTGCTCGATGCCCTGCGCGCCGAAGGGTTTCAGCCTTTCATGGCGTGCCAGACCCGCGTCCGTAACACGGACAAGCGCGAGCACACCAAGCACATGATTCGCCTGCGCCATGCCAGCAACATCATGAGCAAGGAAGCGAACGAAATCATTCTGCTGAACAGCCACGACGGGAGCAGTAGCTACCAGATGATGGCCGGCAAATTCCGTTTCGTGTGCGCTAACGGGCTGGTCCTGGGCGACATGGCGATGGATCAGAAAGTGCGCCACAGCGGCCGCATTGACGTTGTGAACGACGTTATCGAAGGCGCCTATGAGGTGCTGGGCCAGTTCGAGCAGATCGATGCCAACCTTGACGACATGCAGCACTACCACTTGCGCCAGGAAGAGCAAGAAGCGTTCGCCATGGCTGCCCTGGCCTACCGCTACGACCCATCCGAAGGCCCTGCCCCGGTCACGCCGTCGCAACTGCTGATGCCTCGCCGTGCCGAAGACCGCGCAAGCGATCTCTGGACCACGTTCAACCGCGTGCAGGAAAACACCATCAAGGGCGGCTTGCGTGGCCGCAACAAGCAAGGACGCCGGACCACTACCCGCGCCGTTAACGGCATTGACCAAGACGTGAAACTCAATCGCGCCTTGTGGGTACTGGCCCAGGCCCTACGCAGCGGCCAAGCCGCCGCGTAACTGGCGAGCCGGGCGCTAGTCGCCCGGCTTTCCCCCGCCCTTGGAGGATCGAACCATGTGCAAAGTCTTCTATGTCCCTGGCCATACCGCGATCATCGACTATGCCCGCCAGATCGCGCCGAACATGTGGATGGCCCAGCATTCCGGCCTGATGTTGCCCGAACTGCGCGTGCGTTACCCCGGCGCGATCCTGGGCGACGAAGAGGCATTTTTGATCGATCAGGAACGCGCCTACGGCACGCCACCGGCCCGCACGACCGCTGCCCGTTTCGAGTTCAACCTTTCGCAGCGGCCCGTGATCGACTACCACGCCGACGAGCTGGGCGTTTCGTTCAAGCTGGCCGAGCTGGACCACGGCAACATGACGACCATTTTTGCCCAGTGGGGCGGGCGGTATTGGTCATTGACGGGCCTGGCCACCCTGCCCCACCTGCTCATCATGCGCCGCATCGTCACCCACTCCCTGGCCGTGGCCAAGGCCTGAGATCGAGGATCAACCATGACTTACGACAACACGTTGGAAGCCTACCGATCGTTACTCAGGGCCAACCCTGGCCACGGCCTTGTCATCCCTGGCGATTGCGTGGCGTTTTTGCTCGACTCCGACCAGCTCTACGCCTGCCAGGTGCAGGACGGTCGGCCACTCTTGGCGTGGATGTTCCCCGTTACTGCCGAAGCCTGGGACGAAGACGACGAAGCGTGGTTGTGCGATGTGGGCGGCCTGGAGACAGCCGACGCGCTCAACAACCCCCAGTTTGTGCCCCTGCTGGTATGGGATCGGCAGACACTGGAAAGCGAAACCGTGGCGGCAGTCGCCGCCAAGGTTGGTACCAGTGACCAGGGCGTTGCCATTACTATCGAGCGCAACAACGAGGGGACGTTTTACGTCATCTGGAAAGCCACCGCCCAGGGCGTCAAACGGCACCGGCTCCATGCCGGTTCCACAGACGCCCGCCGCTTGGAAGCGCATGCGCGGGGCTTCATCGAGCAAATGAAACAGCAGCACGCTTGACCCGTAGCCCTGCCGGTTGCAGGGCCTTTAGCCAACAGTAAGGAACCGCGAATGCAGCCCACCCAGCCGAAATACACCGCCGAACAATGGACCGCTTCCCTGCCGGCGCTCCGGGGCATGTCCACCAAAACCCTGGACATTGCCAGGGCGGTGCTGGTGGAGGGCAAGGAACCTATCGAGGTGGCCAACAACATCGGCCAGTCGCGTCAGCTTGTACACGCTGCAATCAAGCGAGTAACCGCCGTGCTGGAACGCCAAACAGTTGGCCTTGTGCCCGTCATGGTCTGGCTTACCCCCGAGGAAGCCGAGCAGGTCAAGCAGATGGCCGCCAAGCATGAGCAGCCAAAGGAGGCCCAACCAGGGACCACAAAGAAGACACCTAACCGACAGAAAAAGGCCTAGATAGCGCCTTGCTGTCACGGACAAATTGACTGCTGAGGGAATTGCAGATGCTTACACCAACAGAAGAAAAGGGCGTACTCGATTACCTGGCTTGCCTTGCATGGGTAGCCAGCGCCGAGGTTGAAAAGATCCGCGAGCGGCTGGAATCAGCGACGGGCCAGGCCCGCGAGGATCTGGTGACAGCGATCAAGCAACAGATGGGCGGCAACCGTCCAGAATTGGCCTGGTACTTTCACCACCTAGCCGGGGAGAAGATCTAGTGCGAGGCCTGCGGCCCGGGCTTTCGTGCTACGCATCGAGCCACGGCTGCGCCGCGTCTCGCCCCTTCGGGCTTCAATCCCTCTCGCCTGCGCACCTGGCCCGCCAGGCGCTGCGCGCTCCGCTTGCC
>NZ_JASCPK010000281.1:0-2774 GCF_029959385.1 Pseudomonas sp. PS01303 | reverse complement strand
GTGGCCCGGTACTGGGGTAAACCCCCACCTGGTTGTTTTTGAAATCAAGATCAAAAGATCGCAGCCTTCGGCAGCTCCTACAGGGGTGGTGTGTCAGAGGGCTTCGCGGCTAGGTTTGCCGTCAACCAGGCGTTGGATGCGCAGCGGGTTGGCGTTTTTCAGTGGCTCGGGCAGCAAGCTGTCCGGGTAGTTCTGGAAGCACACCGGGCGCAGGAAGCGGTCGATCGCCAGCGTACCGACGGAGGTGCCGCGTGCATCGGAGGTGGCCGGATACGGCCCGCCATGCACCATCGAATCGCACACCTCAACGCCAGTTGGATAGCCGTTAAGCAAGATCCGCCCGACCTTCTGCTCCAGCAGCGGCGTCAGTTCAGCGAAGCGCTCGAAATCCGCCAATTCACCAATAATCGTCGCCGTCAGTTGACCGTGCAGACCCTGCAACGCCGCGCTGAGTTGCGCCTTGTCCGCCACTTCAACAATTACCGTGGTCGGGCCGAACACTTCTTCCTGCAGGACTTCGTCACCCTCGATCAACAGGCTGACGTCAGCCTTGAACAGCTGCGGCTGCGCCTGATTGCCCTGCTGCGGATTGCCGGCCAGATGTTCGATGCCGGGATGCGCCAGCAGCTTCTGCAAGCCTTTGCCGTAGCTGCCGAGGGTGCCCGCGTTGAGCATGGTTTGCGCCGGTTGATCACCGATCAAACCAGAAACCTGCTGCACAAACGCACTGAACTCTGGCGAACGAATGCCGATCACCAAGCCAGGATTGGTGCAGAACTGGCCGCAGCCTTGCACCACCGAAGCAGTTAAATCGCGGGCGATGGTTTCGGAACGCTCGGCCAGTGCCTGCGGCAAAACGATCACCGGATTGATGCTCGACATCTCGGCGAACACCGGGATCGGTTGCGGGCGCGCCGCCGCCATGTCGCACAGCGCACGACCGCCCTTCAGCGAGCCAGTGAAACCAACTGCTTGAATCGCCGGATGCTTGACCAGCCATTCACCGACGCCACCGCCGTAGATCATGTTGAACACACCGGCCGGCATCGCAGTTTTTTCGGCGGCGCGAATCAGCGCACCAGCAACCAGCTCTGCTGTCGCCATGTGGCCGCTGTGGGCCTTGAACACCACCGGGCAACCGGCGGCCAGCGCCGATGCGGTGTCGCCGCCCGCAGTAGAAAATGCCAGCGGGAAATTGCTCGCACCGAACACCGCTACAGGGCCGAGACCGATGCGGTACTGACGCAAATCCGGGCGTGGCAATGGCTGACGATCCGGCAACGGCAGATCAATCCGCGCGCCATAAAAATCGCCTCGGCGCAGCACTTTGGCGAACAGACGCATCTGTCCGCTGGTGCGTCCGCGCTCACCCTGAATACGCCCGGCCGGCAATGCGGTTTCGCGGCAGACCACGGCGACGAAATCATCACCGAGGGCATCCAGTTCATCAGCGATCGCATCGAGAAACTGCGCGCGGCGCTCAGCGCTAAGGCTGCGATACGCCGGGTAGGCGGCAGCGGCAGCCTTGGCCGCAGCGCCGACTTCTTCCAGCGTGGCCTGAATGAAATCGTGGGGCAGCTGTTCGCCCGTGGTGGCGTCGACCGATTGCAGTTTGACGTCGCCAGCGGCACTGCGCTGACCGCCGATGTAGTTGTGACCGAGAATCTGAGTCATGGGATCTCCTTAAAGGGTGCCGATGCTGTCCGGTTCAAACGCCGCTGGTACCGGGACGATGCCGTTGACCAGCGGTGCGCCGAATTCGGCTTGGCTGATTTCGAAGACGTCACCCGGTTGGGTGCGAATCCCATCGGCAAACGACAGGGTCGCGGTGCCGAAGAAATGAATGTGCACGTCGCCGGGACGCAGGAACTGGCTGTACTTGAAGTGGTGGTACTCGAGGTTGGCGAGGCTGTGGCACATGTTCGCCTCGCCGCTGAGAAACTCGTTCTGCCAGAGCACTTCGCCGTCGCGCAGGATGCGGCTGGTGCCTGCCAGATGTTGAGGCAATTCACCGGTGCGAAGTTCCGGGCCATAGCTGCAACTGCGCAGTTTCGAGTGCGCGAGGTACAGGTAATTCTTGCGTTCCATGACGTGGTCGGAGAACTCGTTACCGACCGCGAAACCGAGGCGATAAGGCTTGCCGTCGTTGCCGATGATGTACAGCCCGGCCATCTCAGGTTCTTCGCCGGCGTCTTCGGCAAATGGCGGTACCGGGAACGGTTGGCCCGGACGCACGACGATGCTGCCGTCGCCTTTGTAGAACCATTCCGGTTGCACACCGGCCTGCCCCACCGCCGGTTTACCGCCCTCCACGCCCCATTTGAAGATGCGCATGGTGTCGGTCATCGTCGCTTCGTCGCCGGCCTGCTGGTGCATTTTGTCGCGGGCCGAGGCGCTGCCGAGGTGAGTCAGGCCGGTGCCGCTGATCAACATGTGCGCCGGATCCGGGTGATCGAGTGGCGGCAGGATGCGCAGTTGCGACAGCAGTTCGGCGTAGTCGTGGCTTATGCCGAGGCCGAGGGTTTGCACTTGCTGCTCGAGGGTGTTGCCGGCCTCGATGGCGGCGAGCGCCAGATCGCGCACGCTGCGGGCGTCCTGTACTTCGCGCACCACACCGTTGTCGACCACGCCGACACGGCGTTCGCGGTTGCTTAATTCGAATTGAACCAGATGCATGATTTTCTCCTGTGTTATTCGAAACACCGCAGATCCTTGTAGGAGTGAGCCTGCTCGCGATAGCGGTGTGTCAGCCAAAAAGTTGTCAACTGAAAGAC
>NZ_JASCPK010000280.1:0-2821 GCF_029959385.1 Pseudomonas sp. PS01303 | reverse complement strand
GCTCGCGATAGCGTTTCATCAGTCAACATTGATGTGACTGACACACCGCTATCGCGAGCAGGCTCACTCCTACAATGGATTTTTGTTTGGCTGGAAATATGTGGGGCTGCCTTGCACTATGGGCTCATTCAAAACCTAGCCTCAGGATCCCCCCGCCATGCCCGATGACATCCATTTCTACGAACCCGCCAATGGCCACGGCCTGCCGCACGATCCGTTCAACGCCATCGTCGGCCCGCGCCCGATCGGCTGGATTTCCTCGCAGGATGCCAACGGCCAACTCAATCTGGCGCCGTACAGTTTCTTCAACGCGTTCAACTACATTCCGCCGATCATTGGCTTCTCCAGCGTCGGGCGCAAAGACAGCCTGAACAACATCGAGCAGACCGGCGAATTCGTCTGGAACCTCGCCACGCGCCCGTTGGCCGAGCAGATGAACCAGAGCTGCGCGATGGTCGCGCCTGAGGTCAACGAGTTTGAATTGGCGGGACTAACGACTGTTGCGTCGAAGGTGATTACGGTGCCGCGTGTGGCCGAAAGCCCGGTGTCCTTCGAGTGCAAGGTTACGCAGATCATTCAGTTGCAGCGTGCTGATGGCGAAACGGTGCCGAGCTGGCTGATCCTCGGCGAAGTGGTCGCCGTGCATATCGCCAAATGGCTATTGAAGGACGGCATCTACGACACCGCCGCGGCAGAACCGATTCTGCGCGGCGGCGGGCCGGCGGATTACTTCCAGTTGGGGCCTGAAGCCCTGTTCAAGATGTGGCGTCCGGGCGCAAACAAGTAACGCGTTACCAAATCAACTCGGCTTCTTCGGTGACGCCTTTGAGGTTATCCAGCTCATTGATGGCAGCCTCATCGGCGGCGATGGCGCCGGGGAAGACCTGGTCATTCAGCAGTTTGTGAAAGCGTGGTGCACCGCCATCGACCAGGGCCTTGACCGCGATTGCCGCGTAATAGCCCTTGTTGCCACCCAGTTCGACGGGGACGACTGCGGATACTGCTTCGAAGTGTTCGAACTCTTTACGTGCCATGTCGCAAGTCCTGGCTCAGTCAATTAAGCCGGACATTAAACCCTCAACCGACGAGTTTGTGTACCGCTGCCGGAGATTGGCCGAGCGCTTGTGCCGCCGAGACGTCTTTGAAGGTGTGGAAATCCAGACTGTTGACCACCAGTTCCTGCACCAGCTCGGCGAAGATACCCATCGACGGGCTGTTGAAATATGCGGTCATCATTTGCTGATTACTCCAGAACCCGGAGACCAGCCACAACTCGGGATCACACTGCGAATGCTGCAAGGCAAAGCTCAGGCAACCGGGGGCGGCGCGGGACGGTTCGATCAACGCGCTCAGGCGTACACCGAGTTCCGCCGAACGCCCGGCGCGCGCCCGGACGAAGGCCATATGACTGACGGGAATCTGCTTGGACATGTTCAACCCTCCCAGGGAGTCGCGTGGCAGCCGGGGGACGGGCTGCGACAGGATCAAAGGTTAAGGGCCAGGCGCTGAGTGCCGTTAGTCGATTCCTGCCGCCGCGTTGCACAATCCTGCGAGACTTGCCCAAAGCATCGCAGATGCCCGCTCCCCTGTAGGAGCTGCCGCAGGCTGCGATCTTTTGACCTTAAAGACAACAATCAAAAGATCGCAGCCTGCGGCAGCTCCTACAGTCCGGCGTCGCGTCATGATTGAGGAATATCGCGATGCAGAATCAGGCAAGCATTTCGCAGGATGTGTCTACCGCTCGCGCTTGCACAAACATATGCTCTGCTCCATTCCACCTCCCTTGCCGAGGATGCCGTGCATGACGTCATTCGATCGTTTTCAAGCCGAACCCAGCGCTGACATGGAAAAACAGCGCGCGGAACTGGCGGCGATCATCCGCCGCAACACCACCGACGACGGCAGTTACGAGACCGCCATCGGTTCGCTGTTTATGTCACGCCACACCAAATCCCACGACTTTGCCCCGGTGCTCGCGCAACCGGCGCTGTGCATCATGGCGCAGGGCCGCAAAGAGGTGCGGCTGGCCGACGAGTACTTCAATTACGACCCGCTGAATTATCTGGTGGTGTCGGTTTCGATGCCGCTGAGCGGGCGCGTGGTTAACGTGTCGCCGGAGGAGCCGATCCTCGCCGTGCGCCTCGATATTGATCCGGCGGAAATCACCGCACTGATCGCCGACGCCGGGCCGATGGGCGTACCGACGCGGCCGACCGGACGTGGCTTGTACGTGGAAAAAATCGACAGTTCGATGCTCGACGCGGTGCTGCGTCTGGCGCGTTTGCTCGACGCACCAAAAGACATCGCCATGCTCGCGCCGCTGATTCGTCGGGAGATTCTCTATCGTCTTTTGCGCAGTCCGCAGGGTCATCGGCTGTATGAGATCGCGATTGCCAACAGCCAGAGCCATCGCATCAGCCAGGCGATCAAATGGCTCAACGGCAACTTTGAGCAGCCGTTACGCATTGATGATCTGGCCAAAGAAGTGAACCTGAGCGTGTCGACCTTGCATCACCGGTTTAAGGCGATGACGGCGATGAGTCCGCTGCAGTATCAAAAGCAGCTGCGCTTGCAGGAGGCGCGACGGTTGATGCTGGCGGAGGGGCTGGAGGCTTCAGCGGCGGGGTATCGGGTGGGGTATGAGAGTCCGTCGCAATTTAGCCGCGAGTACAGTCGGTTGTTTGGGGCGCCGCCGTTGCGGGATTTGGCGCGGTTGCGGCTGTCGGTCTGATCCGGAATGTCATTGGGCTTACAACCCTATCGCGAGCAGGCTCACTCCTACAGGGTCAGGTGTACACCCGCCCAATGTAGGAGTGAGCCG
>NZ_JASCPK010000027.1:0-55282 GCF_029959385.1 Pseudomonas sp. PS01303 | reverse complement strand
TGGTCGTTTAATGATCGTTCCCACGCTCAGCGTGGTAATGCAGCCGGGACGCTCCGCGTCCCAGAAGCGTGACGCAGAGCGTCACAGGAGGCGTTCCCACGCAGAGCGTGGGAACGATCGCGCCAGGAGAAAACATGCCCACCCTCACCACCTACCAAACCAAAATCATCCCCGACTGGGTCGACTACAACGGCCACCTGCGCGATGCTTTCTACCTGCTGATTTTCAGCTACGCCACCGATGCCCTGATGGATCGCCTCGGCATGGACAGCAACAACCGCGAAGCCAGCGGCCACTCGCTGTTCACCCTCGAGCTGCACCTCAACTATCTGCACGAAGTGAAGCTCGATACCGAGGTTGAAGTGCGCACACAAATCATCGGCCACGACAGCAAACGCCTGCACCTCTATCACAGCCTGCACAAGGTCGGTGACGATCAGGAACTGGCCGGCAACGAACAAATGCTCCTCCACGTCGACCTCGCCGGTCCGCGCTCGGCACCGTTCAGCGCCGACACCTTGAGCCGTCTGCAAGCCATCGTCACCGAGCAGAAAGACCTGCCCGCTCCCGCTTACATCGGCCGCGTCATCGCGCTGCCGCCCGCCCGGTAATTCCATCGATCGCAAGGAGCCGCCATGAACACCGCTGCCGCTGTTGCCGACTTCCGTACTTATCCGTTGATCAGCGCGCTAAGCGGCGTGCAGAGTCTGGCGGATCGTGTTGCCATCGAGTGGGCTGACGGCCGCGTCAGCCCGTTTCACCATGTCTGGTTGCGGGACAATTGCCCGTGTCAGCAATGCGTTTACAACGTTACGCGCGAACAGGTTTTCGAGATCGTCGATGCCGCCATAGACCTGAAACCTGCCGCCTCACACATCGACACCGATGGCTGCTTACGCATCGATTGGCAGGACGGCCACCTCAGCCGTTTCGATCCGGGGTGGCTACGCGCTCACGCCTACGACGATGAATCCCGCGCGGAACGCCTCGAAGCCAAACCCAAGCCTTACCTGTGGCACAGCGATTTGCAGTTGCCGGTGTTCGAGTACGCGGCGCTGATGAACGACAACGCCGCCCTGCTGCAATGGATGCTCGCCATTCGCGACATCGGCCTGACCCAAGTACGCGGCGTGCCCACCGAACCCGGTTCGCTGAGGCTCATCGCCCAGCGGATTTCATTCATCCGCGAAAGCAATTTCGGCGTGCTGTTCAATGTGCAATCCAAGGCCGATGCCGACAGCAATGCCTACACCGCTTTCAACCTGCCATTGCACACGGACCTGCCGACGCGCGAGTTGCAACCGGGGCTGCAATTTCTGCATTGTCTGGTGAATGACGCCGAGGGTGGCGAGAGTATTTTTGTCGATGGCTTTGCGATTGCTGATGCGTTGCGCAATGAAGACCCGGCGTCGTTTCAGGCCCTGTGCGAAATACCGGTAGAGTTTCGCAATAAGGATCGGCACAGCGACTATCGCTGCCTGGCGCCGATCATTGCTTTGGATGCATTAGGACGCGTGGCGGAGATTCGCATGGCGAACTTCTTGCGCGGGGCGTATGAAACGTCGGTGGAACAGATGCCGCTGTTGTATCGGGCATATCGGCGATTTATCGCGATGACCCGCGAGCCACGGTTTCGGTTGATGCAGCGGCTGAATCCGGGCGAGCTGTGGTGCTTTGATAATCGCCGTACGTTGCATGCGCGCAATGCGTTCGACCCGGCCACCGGGGCGCGGCATTTTCAGGGCTGCTATATCGACCGGGATGAGTTGTTGTCGCGGATCCTCGTGTTACAGCGTTAGACCGCGTTATCGTTCTTCGCGAGCAGGCTCGCTCCCACATTTAATCGCATTCCCCTGAATGAACGCGTTCACCTGTGGGAGCGAGCCTGCTCGCGAAGGCGTCAGATCAAACAACCCAACTCCTCTGATTCACAGCCAAAAAAAAGCCCCGATACCAGCCGTGACCGGATCGGGGCTCAAACTACTGTTGAGGAGCTGCCGTGCGAGGTGACCAAACCTTCGTGAAGCGAGCTTGCGCCAGTGTGCCCACTCCCCTGTCTGTCGAGTTAGCCGAAAACGACCTGTTCATAGTCGTCGCAGCCACACAGACAAAACGCCCTTGCCGTCCCCGTCCCGGCCTTACAGAATCAAGCCAAGACCTCCGTTGCCACAGAAGGATTTGCGTGATGATGTACGCCGATTTGATTGACCAGGAAGACCTGTTGGGACAGCTCAAGGCCTTGGGTTTTCAGGTGCCGAGCGGTTCAACAGCCGAGCAGGCCTGCGAGTGTGCGGTGCGGGGTCTGGATAATGTTCGCGCGTTTGAACTGCGCAAGATGGTCAAGGACATGTACACCAGCGGCGCCAGTATTCAGCCGGCAGTGCGGCAGGCGATCGACAAGCAGTTGTTGCCAGCACTCGCCGATTTCCAGCAAAGCCATAGCGCCTGATAAATCCATTCGCGAGCAGGCTCGCTCCCACAGTAGGAATGCATTCCAATGTGGGAGCGAGCCTGCTCGCGAAGAACGATGACTCGGTCTACAGCCTTACGCTGGCAAACGTCGATTCATTGCGCGCCTGACTCAACGCCGACATCGGCCCCGAAAGCGGCGACATCACAATCGCTTGCGGCAGCGGCAGCATCGCCACTTGTTGGGTGGTGTTAGAACCTACGCGCTCGTCACGCGGCGGAATGCCGAAGTATTCGCGGTAGCACTTGGAGAAGTGCGGCGTCGACACGAAACCACACACCGACGCCACTTCGATGATCGACATCGGCGTCTGCTTGAGCAGTTGCCGGGCGCGGATCAGGCGCAGCTTCAAGTAGTAACGCGACGGCGAACAGTGCAGGTATTTCTGGAACAGCCGCTCCAGCTGTCGACGCGACACGGCCACATACACCGCCAGTTCATCCAGATCGATTGGCTCTTCCAGATTGGCTTCCATCAGCGCAACGATTTCCTGCAGTTTCGGCTGATTGGTGCCGAGCATGTGCTTGAGCGGCACGCGCTGGTGATCCTGCTCGTTGCGGATGCGTTCGTAGACGAACATTTCCGAGATCGCGGCGGACAGTTCACGGCCGTGATCGCGGCTGATCAGGTGCAGCATCATGTCCAGCGGCGCGGTGCCGCCAGAGCTGGTGAAACGGTTACGGTCGAGGGTGAACAAACGGGTGCTCATGGCAACGCGCGGGAAAGCTTCCTGCATCGCCGCCAGACATTCCCAGTGCACGCTGCAATCGAAACCGTCGAGCAACCCGGCGCAGGCCAGTGCCCAACTGCCAGTGCACACGGCGCCGAGGCGCTTGGACTGGCGCGCCTGGCTTTGCAGCCACGAGACGTGTTCACGGGTAACGGTGCGTTGAATGCCGATGCCGCCGCAGACAATGATGGTGTCCAGTGGCGGGGCTTTGTGCATGGAGGCGTCTGGGGTGATTTGCAGACCGTCACTGGCCCACACCTGGCCACCATCGACGGTGAGGGTGCTCCAGCGATACAGCTCGCGACCGGACAATTGGTTGGCCATGCGCAGGGGTTCTACTGCGGAGGCCAGAGAAATCAGCGTGAAATTGTCCAGCAGCAGAAAGCCGATGGATTGAGGCGCACGGTTCTGGGGTTGGGCCCCGGAGTTGAACGACGTCATCGCGGTATCTCCTCACACAAAGCGGGTGATGGCCTCAGGCGGAGGCTCTTGTTATGGCCATCGTTCTCGCGTGGGAGACGGGCTTTGTTATGACAGAGCAATTGCCATGCCTAAAGTTGGATGGCCGTTCAATAACTCCTGAAAACGACCTGCTGAAGTGTCTATACAAGCCGTGCGACGGAAGGTGTTTCGAAGTGCCATCAGGGCGGGTGATAGCCCTGCGCAAAGGATCGTGAGCAAATCGGTAGCACTTGTGGGAACAGGGCTGAGCGCATTTGTATCGGAGTGTCACCACAGGCACGGGTGACGGGCGGTAAGGGTGGTGGTTGGGCGGTGTGGCTGAGAAAGGCGCTTATCTGATTGCGACGCGCTAAAAGGTGGCGTGTTTGATTGGGTGTGTTCACTTGCTGAGCAGTTTTGACTGGTCTGGCGCCTTCGCGAGCAGGCTCACTCCTACAGGGGAACGCACTCCAATTGTAGGAGTGAGCCTGCTCGCGATAGAGGCGACTCGGTCTCAGCACTCAACCGCACTAACCGCCAACCCACCCCGCGAGGTCTCTTTATATTTGTCATGCATGTCGGCCCCGGTATCGCGCATGGTGCGGATCACCCGATCCAGCGAAATAAAGTGCTGACCATCGCCACGCAACGCCATTTGCGCCGCATTGATCGCCTTCACCGCCGCAATCGCATTGCGCTCAATACACGGCACTTGCACCAGTCCGCCGACCGGATCGCAGGTCAGCCCAAGGTTGTGTTCCAGGCCAATCTCCGCCGCGTTGCACAACTGCTCCGGCGTAGCACCGAGAATCTCCGCCAGCCCCGCCGCCGCCATTGCGCACGCCGAACCGACTTCACCCTGACAGCCGACTTCGGCACCCGAGATCGAAGCATTCTTCTTGCACAGAATCCCCACCGCCGCCGCACTCAGGAAGTAGTCGACCACGTTGGCGTCCGTCACCGCCTCGCTGAACTTCATAAAGTAGTGCAGCACTGCTGGAATGATCCCCGCCGCGCCATTGGTCGGCGCCGTCACCATACGCCCGCCTGCTGCGTTCTCTTCATTCACCGCCAGCGCAAACAGGTTGACCCACTCCATCGCGCTCAACGTCGAGCCGATCACATTGGGCTTGCCCAATTCCTGCAGACTGCGATGCAACTTCGCCGCACGCCGCCGCACATTCAAACCGCCGGGCAGGATGCCTTCGTGTTTCAGTCCCTGTTCGACGCAATCCTGCATCGCCCGCCATAGCTTCATCAGGCCAGCGCGAATCTCTTCTTCACTGCGCCAGACCTTTTCGTTAGCCATCATCAATTCAGCGACGCGCAGGTTGTTCTTCTTGCACAGATCCAGCAGTTCAACCGCGCTGGAAAAGTCATAAGGCAATTCAGTGCGATCCAGATCGACGACACCGCTGGAGGCCTGCGCTTCATCCACGACAAAACCGCCGCCAACGGAATAGTAGGTGTCGCGATGCAATTCACCGTGATCGCCTTCAGCAACAATGGTCATCGCATTGGGATGGAACGGCAGGTTTTCATCGATCAGGCGCATGTCCCGCGCCCAGACAAACGGCACTGATAAACGACCATCCAATAAAAGCGTGTGAGTTTCACGCAGTGCCTGAATGCGCGGGCCAATCTGCGCCGGGTCGATTGCGTCCGGCCACTCACCCATCAAACCCATGATCACCGCGTTGTCGCTGCCGTGACCGATACCGGTGGCCGACAGCGAACCGAACAGTTGCACCTCGATCCGCCGCACCTGTTCCAACTGATGCTTGCCCCGCAGCGACTCGACAAACAACGCCGCCGCGCGCATCGGCCCGACGGTGTGGGAACTGGACGGGCCGATGCCGATTTTGAACAGGTCGAAAACGCTGATAGCCATTGCTGCAGAGCTCCTGAGGATGCCGGTCCGGGACGCAAAAGCGCCCGCTGGCGGAGCTGCTACGCTCAAGCTGCGATCCGCCAGAATGCCCGCATCATCAGGCTTTTGTCGGGACGCACGACGTCTGGCACCGACGCACTCATGTCCACCAGCGCCGCGCCGTTTTCGCCCCGGTTTTCGCCGTTTTTGTGCGGTTCAGATGGCTGATCGGGGCAGAAAAAAGCTGTAAACGACGTCACCGACACTAGATACGACCATCCCTGTACTGGATACGACCCCCCCTGTAGGCGTCAGATTTTCACTGGTACATGATCGTTATGACTCGATTGCAAGGCGCCGTGGTAGAGCTGTCTCCAGAACGCCATCCAACCGCAACCTATAAGTGCGGTGGTCCACAGTCGGAACACTGCCAAAAAAAACACCAAGGAGTCCATCCATGAAAGGTTCCCCGTCGTTGTTATTGGCCGCCATGCTGAGTCTGCCGTTACTGGCGCAAGCTGCAGAACCGGCGCAGTGCAGTACCGTGAATTTCTCCGATGTCGGCTGGACTGACATCACCGCGACCACCGCGACCACCTCCGTTGTTCTCAACGCCCTCGGCTACAAGACCAAGACCACCATGATCTCCGTGCCCGTGACCTACAAGTCGCTGGCGGACGGCAAGAACATGGACGTGTTCCTCGGCAACTGGATGCCGACCATGGAGAACGACATCAAGGCCTACCGCGACGCCGGCACCGTGGAAACCGTGCGCACCAACCTCAAGGGCGCCAAGTACACCCTCGCCGTGCCGCAAGCCCTGTATGACAAAGGTCTGCACGACTTCGCCGACATCGCCAAATTCAAGAAAGAACTCGACGGCAAGATCTACGGGATCGAGCCTGGCAACGACGGTAATCGCCTGATCCAGAGCATGATCGACAAGGACGCCTTCGGCCTGAAAACCGCCGGTTTCAAAGTCGTCGAATCGTCGGAAGCGGGCATGCTCTCGCAGGTTGATCGCGCGCAAAAACGCGACACCGCCGTGGTCTTCCTCGGCTGGGCGCCGCACCCGATGAACAAGCGCTTCAAAATTCAATACCTGACCGGTGGCGATGATTTCTTCGGCCCCGATTTCGGTGCGGCAACCGTGGCGACCAACACCCGCAAGGGTTACGCCGAGGAATGCAGCAACGTCGGTCAGTTGCTGAAAAACCTGGAGTTCAACGTCGACATGGAAAGCGAACTGATGGGCAACATCCTCGACGACAAGATGAAGCCTGACGCGGCCGCCAAGGCCTGGCTGAAAAAGAATCCACAGGTGCTCGATACCTGGCTCGCTGGCGTGACCACCATTGACGGTAAACCTGGCCTGGAGGCCGTGAAAGCCAAGCTCGCTCAGTAATCGCTTATGCCGAGGGAGCTTGCTCCCTCGGGCTGTTTATTTCCTCGCATGCGGACGTTCACTACCATGCTGATTGATCAGAAAATACCTTTAGGCCAGTACATCGCGGGCTTCGTTGAATGGTTGACGCAACACGGCGCCAACACCTTCGACGCAATCGCCGTGACACTGGAAACGATGATCCACGGCGTGACGTTTGCGCTCACCTGGTTCAACCCTTTTGTCTTGATCGGCCTCATCGCCCTGCTCGCGCATTTCATCCAGCGCAAATGGGGATTGACCGTTTTCGTCATCGCTTCCTTTCTGCTGATCCTCAATCTGGGGTACTGGCAGGAAACCATGGAAACCCTCGCCCAGGTGCTGTTCGCGACCCTGGTCTGCGTGGTCATCGGCGTGCCGTTGGGCATCGTCGCCGCGCACAAACCGATGTTCTACACGTTAATGCGTCCGGTACTCGATCTGATGCAGACCGTACCGACCTTCGTTTACCTCATTCCTACCCTGACCCTCTTCGGGCTGGGTGTGGTGCCGGGCCTGATCTCCACGGTGGTGTTCGCCATCGCTGCGCCGATCCGCCTGACCTACCTGGGCATCCGCGATGTCCCGCAAGAACTGATGGACGCCGGCAAAGCCTTCGGCTGCTCGCGTCGCCAATTGCTCTCACGGATCGAACTGCCTCACGCCATGCCGAGCATCGCTGCCGGCATCACCCAGTGCATCATGCTGTCGCTGTCGATGGTGGTGATCGCCGCACTGGTAGGCGCCGACGGACTCGGCAAACCGGTGGTCAACGCACTGAACACTGCTGATATCGCCCTGGGCTTCGAAGCAGGCCTGGCGATCGTACTGCTGGCGATCATGCTCGACCGTATCTGCAAACAACCCGACGCCAAAGTAGGGGGTGACGCATGAGCATAATTCGCTTCGAAGACGTAGACGTAATCTTCTCCAAGGATCCACGCGAGGCGCTCAAGCTGCTCGATCAGGGCATGACCCGCAACGAGATCCTGAAGAAAACCGGGCAGATCGTCGGCGTGGAAAAAGCCACGCTGGACGTCAACAAGGGCGAAATCTGCGTGCTGATGGGCCTGTCCGGTTCGGGCAAGTCGAGCCTGCTGCGCTGCATCAACGGCCTCAACACCGTGAGCCGTGGCAAGCTGTTCGTCGAGCATGAAGGCAAGCAGATCGACATCGCTTCCTGCACCCCGGCCGAACTGAAAATGATGCGCACCCAACGCATCGCCATGGTCTTCCAGAAATTCGCGCTGATGCCGTGGCTGACGGTGCGCGAAAACATCAGTTTCGGTCTGGAAATGCAGGGCCGTCCGGAAAAAGAACGGCGCAAACTGGTCGACGACAAACTCGAACTGGTCGGCCTGACGCAATGGCGCAACAAGAAGCCTGACGAACTCTCTGGCGGTATGCAGCAGCGCGTTGGTCTGGCGCGGGCACTGGCGATGGACGCCGACATTCTATTGATGGACGAACCGTTCTCGGCACTCGACCCGTTGATCCGTCAGGGTCTGCAAGATGAGTTGTTGGAGCTGCAACGCAAGCTGAGCAAGACCATTGTGTTCGTGAGTCACGACCTTGATGAAGCACTGAAGCTCGGCAGCCGCATCGCGATCATGAAAGACGGCCGGATCATCCAGTACAGCGTGCCGGAAGAGATCGTGCTCAACCCGGCGGACGACTATGTGCGCACGTTTGTCGCGCACACCAATCCGCTCAACGTGCTGTGCGGCCGCAGCCTGATGCGCACGCTGGACAACTGCAAACGCATCAATGGTTCGGTGTGCCTGGATCCGGGCGGCGATTCGTGGCTGGATCTGGCTGAGGGCAACACCATCAAGGGTGCGCGGCAGAACGGTTCAGTGCTGAATTTGCAGAACTGGGCGCCGGGGCAAGCGGTGGAAGGGCTGGAGCGTAAGCCGACGCTGGTGGATTCGAACATCGGCATGCGTGACGCGCTGCAGATTCGTTATCAGACCGGCAACAAACTGGTGCTGCACGATAACAATCATGTGGTGGGGATCTTGGGCGACAGCGAGTTGTATCACGCGTTGCTGGGCAAGAACCTCGGTTAAGGCGGGATAAAAAAAGGGATCGCGGTGAGCGATCCCTTTTTTATTGGGTCAAGGTAAAAGCCCCTCACCCTAGCCCTCTCCCGGAGGGAGAGGGAACCGACCGAGTTGTACTTTCAAGCTACACCGACCTGAGAAATTGAGTCGAACTCAGGCTTTGAAAAGCCCCCGATCTGCTCCCTTTCCCCCTCTCCCTTAGGGAGAGGGCTGGGGTGAGGGGGCTTTTGACTTTAGCTATACACCCGGCCAAGGAGCTGCCGATGGCTTTCAAACTGATCGAGCACATCCCGCGTGATCTGATCCTGCGTGAAGCCCATCAGGTCGTAATCCTGGCTGCCGTTGTGCAAATACACTTCAGCGCGGTAGTAACGCTGGCGCGCTTCATCGGACTGCGCCGATTCAGTCGGGGTCGCCAGATAACCGTCCAAGCTGACTTCGTAAACGAAAGGGTTGCCCTCTTCCATCTCGACGCGCACGCCCATGCAACGCTTGGATTTACCCAGCAGCGTCTGCACTGTCAGACCCTGCGCACGCATCTGCGCGGTGGCATCTTCCAGCGCCGGGCTGACTTGTTTGTCCATGAAACGCTGCACCACCGATTGGCTCGGCTGCAGATCCAGTTGCGTCAGACGCTCGCTGAAACCGCGTCGACCGCGCTCTGCCAGTTGCGCTTGCTCCTGTTCGATCTGCACGTCCTGGCGCATCGCCTTGTGCAGGCCGAACATGAAGAACACCAACACCACCGAGAACGGCAGACCGGCCAGCACGACCATGGTTTGCATGGCTTCGAAGTTACCGGCGAACAGCAGGCCGATGGTCACCAGGGTGATCACGGCCGACCAGAAAATCCGCAGCCAGTGCGGCGCATCTTCATCAACGTTGCCGCCCTTGCAGGACAGATTCGCCATCATCACCGCGCCAGAATCGGCCGGGGTCAGGAACAGCACGAAGCCAACAAAGATCGACACACCGATGACGATTTTCGACGCCGGGTAATGCTCAAGCATTTGGTAGATCGCCATCGACGGCTGTTCCAGCGCCGTCTTTCCGAGCTCCACCGCCCCTTGGTTGATCACCAGATCCAGCGCCGAGTTACCGAAGATCGACAGCCAGGCCAAAGTGAAGCCCAGCGGAATCAGCAGTACGCCAGCCACCAGTTCACGCACGGTGCGACCACGGGAAATACGCGCGATAAACATGCCGACGAATGGCGCCCAGGAAATCCACCAGGCCCAGTAGAACAGAGTCCACAGACCCATCCAGCGTTCGGTTTTTTCGGCACTGCCTTCGTACACATAGAGGTCGAAGGTTTTCAGCACGATGCCGTTGAGGTAATCGCCGATGTTCTGCACGAAGCCGTTGAGCAGGTGCAAGGTCGGGCCGAACAACAGCACGAAAATCAGCAGACCGCTGAACAGCACGATGTTCAGGTTGGACAGACGACGAATGCCGTTTTCCACGCCGGACACGGCAGCGATGGTCGCCACGGTGCTCATCACGATGATCACGATCAAAAGGTTGGTATTGCTGTGTTCCATGCCGAACAGGTTTTCCAGGCCCGACGACACTTGCAGCGAACCAATCCCCAGGTTCGTCACCAGACCCAGCAGCGTTACGAACATGCCGAAGCCGTCCACCGCATGACCGGCCGCGCCTTTGACCCAACGCTCGCCGACCAGCGGATACAGCGCCGAACGCAACGCCAGCGGCTGGTTATGACGGTAAGCAAAGTACGCCACGGCCAGACCGACCAGTGCGTAGATCGCCCAGCCGTGCAGGCCCCAGTGCAGGAACGTCAGTTGCACCGCCTGACGCGCGGCCATGTTGGTGGCCGAGGCGCCTTCCGGCGGATTGAAGTAGTGATCCAGCGGCTCGGACGCGCCGAAGTACAGCAGCGAAATACCGATACCCGACGAGAACAGCATCCCCGCCCAGGCGCCGTAACTGAAATCCGGGGTGTCGTCCTTGCTGCCCAGTTTGAGTTTGCCGTACGAGGAAAACGCCAGACCGACGACAAAGACCAGATAAGCGGCGATCACCACCATGTAGTACCAGCCGAAGCTGCGCGACAACCAGGCCTGAGCGATACCCAACAGTCTGCCGGCCTCTTGCGGGGCGATAATCAGAATGGCGGTCAACAACAGAATCAGCGCGGTAGAGGTGTAAAACACCCAACCGTTGACCGTCACCTTCTCGGGCGGGGTCTTTATTAGCGAGGCAGAACTCATGGCACAAATGCTCCAGGCAGTGCGAGAGAAGAACACAAGGCAACACGGCACCCGACTAATCGGTTAGTTGGCAGCCGACCGACGGGTGATATAAAGACACCCCGAAAAAAGCCCGAACCCTGAGAGCGCCGTGGCGTATAGGGTTCGAGCGGTTTTGGATGTCAGTTTTTGCGCCATTCACATGTGGGAAAAATCTGTAAGCAGCGACGATTTGTCGCAGATCTTATTCTTTGTTGATTGAACGTTCAATCAAAACAAAATAGACTGGCCCTCAATCCGATGAGCGTTGATCGCCCCTCGGAAGGCCTAAGGAGATGTGCAAGATGCCCAAGGTCGGTATGCAACCCATCCGCCGCCAACAGCTGATCGAAGCCACTTTGCAGGCGGTCGATCAGGTCGGAATGGGGGACGCCAGCATTGCGCTGATCGCCCGTTTGGCCGGTGTCTCGAATGGCATCATCAGTCATTACTTTCAGGACAAGAACGGCCTGATTGCCGCCACGATGCGGTATCTGATGAGCGTCCTCAGCGAGAACGTCACCCTGCGCCGCCAAGCGCTGGCAGATGACAGCCCACGGGCGCATCTGCAGGTGATCATCGAAGGCAACTTCGACGCCAGCCAGGTCAATGGCCCGGCAATGAAAACCTGGCTGGCCTTTTGGGCCACCAGCATGCACCAGCCGTCTTTGCACAGGTTGCAGCGGATCAACGATCACCGTCTGTATTCCAACCTGTGCTGCGAGTTCCGCCGTGTGTTGCCGCTCGAAGATGCGCGCACCGCAGCGCGTGGCCTGGCAGCGTTGATTGACGGTTTGTGGTTGCGCGGCGCGCTGTCGGGAGATGCTTTCGACACGGCGCAGGCGCAACAGATCGCTTACGAATACATGGATTTCCAATTGGCCAAGAAGGTGAGCTAGAGCACACAGAAAACGCTCGGCCCCTCACTGCCACCGCAGCCTCACCGCGGTGGTCAACGCCAACCACTAATGCACTTGCGAGGACACTATGGCCCGTTTCGAACTGCAAAAACTTTACATCGATGGCGCGTACTCGGACGCCGGCAGCGATGCCACCTTCGAAGCCATCAACCCGGCTAACGGTGAAGTCCTCGCACAGGTGCAACGTGCGACCAAGGAAGACGTCGAGCGCGCTGTAGTCGCCGCTGAAAAGGGCCAGAAAATCTGGGCCGCGATGACCGCCATGGAGCGTTCGCGCATCCTGCGTCGCGCCGTCGACATCCTGCGCGAGCGCAACGATGAACTGGCCGCGCTGGAAACCCTGGACACCGGTAAATCCTTCTCCGAAACCAAGTACGTCGACATCGTTACCGGCGCTGACGTGCTGGAATACTACGCAGGCCTGGTGCCGGCGATCGAAGGCGAGCAGATTCCACTGCGCGACACTTCTTTCGTCTACACCCGTCGCGAGCCGCTGGGCGTGGTTGCCGGTATCGGCGCGTGGAACTACCCGATCCAGATCGCGCTGTGGAAATCCGCGCCAGCCCTGGCTGCCGGTAACGCGATGATCTTCAAGCCAAGCGAAGTCACCTCGCTGACCACCCTGAAACTGGCCGAGATCTTCACCGAAGCCGGTCTGCCAAACGGCGTGTTCAACGTCCTGACCGGCAGCGGCCGTGAAGTCGGCACTTGGTTGACCGAGCACCCGCGCATCGAAAAAATCTCCTTCACCGGCGGCACCGACACTGGCAAGAAAGTAATGGCCAGCGCTTCGGCTTCGTCGCTGAAAGACGTGACCATGGAACTGGGCGGCAAGTCCCCGCTGATCATCTGCGACGACGCCGATCTCGATCGCGCTGCCGACACCGCGATGATGGCCAACTTCTACAGCTCCGGTCAGGTCTGCACCAACGGCACTCGCGTGTTCGTTCCGGCGCACCTGAAAGCCGCTTTCGAAGCCAAGATCGTTGAACGCGTTGCACGCATCCGCATCGGCAACCCGGAAGACGAAAACACCAACTTCGGCCCGCTGGTCAGCTTCGCGCACATGGAAAGCGTGCTGGGCTACATCGCCAAGGGTAAAGAGCAAGGCGCCCGCGTCCTGTGCGGCGGCGAGCGTCTGACCGACGGCGAATTCGCCAAGGGCGCATTCGTCGCACCGACCGTGTTCACCGATTGCACCGACGACATGACCATCGTTCGTGAAGAAATCTTTGGCCCGGTCATGGCGATCCTCTCCTACGAAACCGAAGAAGAAGTGATCCGCCGCGCCAACGACACCGACTTCGGCCTGGCCGCCGGTATCGTCACCAAAGACCTGAACCGCGCGCACCGCGTGATTCATCAACTGGAAGCCGGTATCTGCTGGATCAACGCCTGGGGCGAGTCCGACGCAAAAATGCCGGTCGGCGGCTACAAGCAGTCGGGTGTTGGCCGTGAAAACGGCATCAGCTCGCTGAACAACTTCACCCGCATCAAATCGGTACAGGTCGAGCTGGGCGATTACGTTTCGGTGTTCTGATCTGACGCAGAGTCTGGATGGGCCCTTTGTGGCGAGGGGATTCATCCCCGCTGGGCTGCAAAGCAGCCCCCTCCCGGCAATGCAAATATCCAGACAGAACCCAGTCGCTGACTCTGCGACTGCTGCGCAGCCGAACGGGGATGAATCCCCTCGCCACAGGTGCGCGGTCACAGTTGACCTGACCAACTTCAAAGAGGGTGCATTCAATGTCCCAAGAATTCGATTACATCATCATCGGTGCCGGCTCCGCCGGTAACACCCTGGCGACCCGTCTGACTGAAGACGCCGGCGTCACCGTTCTGCTGCTCGAAGCAGGCGGCCCTGACTATCGCCTCGACTTCCGCACACAAATGCCGGCTGCTCTGGCGTTCCCGCTGCAAGGTCGTCGCTACAACTGGGCTTACGAAACCGACGCCGAGCCACACATGGACGGTCGCCGGATGGAATGCGGTCGCGGCAAAGGCCTCGGCGGTTCTTCGTTGATCAACGGCATGTGCTACATCCGTGGCAACGCGATGGACTACGACGGCTGGGCGAAACTGCCGGGCCTGGAAAACTGGTCGTACCTCGACTGCCTGCCGTACTTCCGCAAAGCCGAAACCCGCGACATCGGCCCGAACGATTACCACGGTGGCGAAGGCCCGGTCAGCGTGACCACGCCGAAGGCTGGCAACAACCCGTTGTTCCACGCCATGGTTGAAGCGGGCGTACAAGCCGGTTACCCGCGCACCGAAGACTTGAACGGTTATCAACAGGAAGGCTTCGGCCCGATGGACCGCACCGTGACGCCGAACGGCCGTCGTGCTTCCACCGCCCGTGGCTACCTCGACACCGCGAAAAAGCGTTCGACCCTGACCATCGTCACCCACGCTCTGACCGACAAGATTCTGTTCGAAGGCAAGCGTGCGGTTGGCGTGCGTTACCTGGTCGGTTCGGCTGAAGAGCGCGTAGAAGTCAAAGCGCGCAAAGAAGTGCTGCTGTGCTCCGGCGCGATCGCTTCGCCGCAGATTCTGCAGCGTTCCGGTGTCGGCCCGGCCGAACTGCTGAAGTCGCTCGACATCCCGGTCGTTCACGATCTGCCGGGCGTCGGTGAAAACCTGCAGGATCACCTTGAGCTGTACCTGCAATACGCGTGCACCCAACCGGTTTCGCTGTACCCGTCGCTGCTCTGGTACAACCAGCCAGCCATCGGTGCCGAGTGGCTGTTCAACGGCACCGGTATCGGCGCCAGCAACCAGTTCGAAGCCGGCGGTTTCATCCGTTCGCGTCCGGAATTCGAATGGCCGAACATTCAGTACCACTTCCTGCCGGTAGCGATTAACTACAACGGCAGCAACGGTGTGAAAGAGCACGGTTTCCAGGCGCACATGGGTTCCATGCGTTCGCCGAGCCGTGGTCGCATCCAGGCCAAGTCGAAAGACCCGCGCCAGCACCCGAGCATCCTGTTCAACTACATGGCCACCGAGCAAGACTGGCAGGAATTCCGCGACGGCATCCGCCTGACCCGTGAAATCATGCAGCAGCCTGCGCTGGACGCTTTCCGTGGCCGCGAAATCAGCCCGGGCATCGAAGTGCAAACCGATGAGCAACTCGACAAGTTCATCCGCGAGCACGCCGAAACCGCGTTCCACCCGTCCTGCTCGTGCAAGATGGGCACCGACGAGATGGCTGTGGTTGATGGCGAAGGTCGCGTGCACGGCATGCAGAGCCTGCGTGTGGTCGATGCTTCGATCATGCCGATCATCACCACCGGCAACCTCAACGCGCCGACGATCATGATCGCCGAGAAAATCGCCGACAAGATCCGTGGCCGCCAGCCGCTGCCACGCAGTACCGCACCGTACTATGTTGCGGGCGATGCACCGGTGAAGGGCAAGCCGATGCGTGATATCACCCCGGCTGCGCACTGACAGCCCGCTACTCACGCAATCGAAAGCCGCCGTTTCTTTTTATAGAATCGGCGGCTTTTTTATTCGCTTTGCACAACTCACTCTGGGCAATTAGCCATCCGCAGAACAAACAAGTCTTGTAATAATTGACAACAACTGCTTTCAAATAAAAACATTAGTATGCGCGCCAGCAAAAACCATAACCCAAGGAAGGCCAATGGCGCTCAACTGCAATAAACGATTTATGTCTGCCGATTTATTTCGCCAGAAACTTTCCCGAGAAACAACTGTTACTCTTGATTTCAGTTACCTGAGCGGCGTCATTGAGTCGTGGTGGAAAAAGAACAGCGCACAAGATATACACACCCTCAAAATAAAACTGACAAGCTTGTTTCTCGAACACCTTCACTCAGAAGACGCTGCCTATTTCGATAAAATCGGCTGCGCTGGCGGCGTTGCCGCCGTATGCATCCGAAACATATTCAAAATCGACTCTCCCGAACTGGCCCTCACTGTCCACGAAGCATTGGCCGACCTGTTCCACTTGACCGATATTAAATATGAGTATGAAGATCATAAAGCGTTGTATCTGAAACCGTTCGGTGAAAACTTTCGGGAATGGGGTAACGGCCACGGCGATATTACGCCGCACTCTGATGATCTTTATGAACATCTGAATGTCGATTTACTTGCGCTCACCGTATGCCGAGACACAACCCAAACGCCGACCGCTTATTATTATCCTGCCGACTTGCTGCTCTCCCTCGACGACGAAGAACTGCAAACTTTATTAGGCATGCGGGCGATTTTTGTGTCCGGCAAAAACGTCACAGGGACGAAAGAAAGAGTGCGTAATGTCGTTGAATATGACGATTGGAATGGTTACCGGTTTTCACTGGACTTCCGTATCGACGCTCAAAGTGGCGAGCGGATGCGGGCAATCAACGGTGGACAAGAGGTGCTGGATAAAATCCGCGCAGGACTGTCAGCCGCGAAATGCAACCTCTCCACTGCAGAAACAGGCACGTTCCTGATTGTTGCCAACAACAAAGTACTGCATGCGCGCCCCACGCTTGATATCAGCGTCAATGAGGCTCGCTCACGCGCTGCCGAATCAACATTTGCTACAACACCACGCCTGCTGTTTCGCAGTAAAGGGCCTCGCAAGCAGTACTATTCGTTGAACGAACAGCCAGCCCTGTTGGTAGCAAACTGATGAGTGCTTGCCAACCACTACACCAATCCACTTTCATGCAAACGCTTAAAGATGGCGGCCGCGACGCTATAAGCTTTGGCGTCGCGTTCATCTTTCTTTATCTATCAATCGGGATGTTAGGGGCAACACAAGCACTCTCGCTGAGTCAGGTGCTGGCGACAACGTTGTTCATTTTTTCCACGCCTCTGCAGTTTCTGCTTATACAAAACCATAGCGACGGCTGGTTGCTGATTCCAATCATCCTGGCGCTCAATGCTCGTTTTGTCTTGCTTTCAGCGACACTGGTACCTCATCTGAAAACGACGTCGACGCGCCAGATTCTGGCGTCGCTGATATTGTTTACGCCATCAATCTTCACAGCCTGCATGACACGTTTCAAACAAAGCGCCAGCTTCCCTTTTGCGTATTTGCTTGGCGTAGGCGCACCGATCTTCGCCGTATCGATTATCTGCACTTACATCGGATTTATCGCTGGAGCAGGTTATGCCTCACCGGTGATCGCTGCCGCCATCACCATGCTCCTGCCCCTTCAATTTACCGCGCTGGCCGGCAAGCACTGGCCACACTACATGGAAGTTTCCAGCTATTGGCTGGGGTTTATCAGTGCCCCTCTGCTAGTCCTGCTGTTCAAAGACTACAGCCTGTTGATAACGCCCTTCGTCATTGGTGGCCTGATAGTGATGATTGAAAATCTCTGCAGTCGTAAAGGAGCAACCAGTCAATGATGCTCTGGTTACTCATCAGCTTCGCGGCTGTAACAGCTTTTGCTTTCAGGGCTCTGCCATTCGCTTTCAAGAACACCCCGGCGCTGACGCACACCAACGGTTCGTTCTACCGTTTTGTCAGTTACAGCGCCCAAGCCATGTTAGGCGTGATCATCTACGACACCGCTTTCAACAAACTTGATGCGCCGAGTCTTCTACAGCAGTTTCAGATAATCGACGGGTTGAAAATACTGCTGCTGGCAGGAACATTCGTTGTCGTCGCCAAAACCAAACAAATACTCCCCAGCTTCCTGGCAAGTCTGGTGATTTATTTACTCGCGTTCGTCTATTTTAATGACTGACATTTAGACACCTGTACTTCGTACGCATTTGCGCCTCGTGAGCCGCCCAAGATTGGCGTGCTCACGAATTCACGCGCGCCTGTCGCGATGACCGCACTCAGAAAACAGTTTCCCCTCTTCGGCACCGCCCTTGATCCTGCCCCCACGCAGGCCTACTCTAGACCTCGCGCAACCGTTTCACCCCTCCCCGCCGTCGCTTTACCGCTTCCCCCTGACAAGGAGGTTCCCGAATGTTCGATTTCCACCCCCAGCTCAAGCAGCGCTTCGCTGCCTTGCGCACGGGCGCTGAGTTTTTTTCCCTGCGATATGTACGCGAGTCCGGGCAGTACCTGTCGGTACGCAAGAACGTCGCCGAACCGCCAAGCCTGAGCCGTGACGAAGGCGCTATGCTCACCGTTCGCGTTAATGGCGTTGAGGCGTATGCCGCGACCAACGACCTCTCGCAACAAGGCCTGCAAGCTGCGCTTGAACGCGCCGAAACTCAGGCCCGCCGCCTCAAGCCGCACGCCTTGCTCGACCTGCGTGATCAGCCAGTGTCCAGCGATCGCGCTGATTACTTTTCACCCAATCTCGAACAGCCCTTTCCGTCCCTGAACGAATGCTTTGAGCTGCTCGGCGCGGAATCCGCCTCGGTGCCAAAGGATGAGCGCCTGGTGAATTGGCAGGTGAGCATCGGCATTACTCACGTCGAACAGATTTACCTGAGCAGCGCCGGGGCCGAATTGCGCCAGGCCCAGCGCTTCGTCTACCCAGGCCTCGACGTTACCGCCTACGACGGCAACGACAGCCAGACCCGCAGCCTCGGCCGCGAAAACTTCGGCCAACAGGGCGGCGCTGATGTAATCAGCCGCTGCGGCTTGATCGGCGCCGGCCCGCAAGTCGCCGATCAGGCCCTGCAATTGCTGCTCGCGCCGAACACTCCGCAAGGCCCGCGCGATCTGCTGTTGATGCCCGATCAGATGATGCTGCAGATCCACGAATCCATCGGCCACCCGCTGGAACTCGACCGCATCCTCGGCGACGAGCGCAATTACGCTGGCACCAGTTTCGTCAAAGCCAGCGACTTCGGTAGCCTGCAATACGGCTCGAAACTGCTCAACGTGACCTTCGATCCGGGCATTCCCGAAGAGCTCGCCAGCTATGGCCATGACGACGACGGCACCCAGGCCAGCAAACAATTTCTGATTCGCGAAGGCCTGCTGCTGCGGCCGCTGGGCGGTGCGCTGTCGCAATTCCGTGCCGGCATGGATGGCGTCGCCAACAGCCGTGCCTGCGGCTGGAATCGTGCGCCGATTGATCGCATGGCCAACCTCAATATCGAACCGGGCGATCAGCCGTTGAACAAGCTGATCGAAGGCATCGAGCGCGGCATTTTGATGAGCACCAACCGTTCGTGGTCGATCGACGATGCGCGCAACAAATTCCAGTTCGGCTGCGAATGGGGCCAGTTGATCGAAGACGGTGAACTTAAAGGCGTGGTGAAAAATCCGAACTACCGGGCGATTTCCGCGCACTTCTGGAAAAACCTGCGCGCCGTCGGCGACGCCAACACCGTCAAGGTGCTGGGCACGCCGAACTGCGGCAAGGGCGAACCGAATCAGGTGATCCGCGTCGGCCACGCTTCGCCGGCCTGCGTATTCAGCAACGTTGATGTGTTTGGGGGAGACGCCTGATGAGCATTTCGAAGAGTCAGTCCGACGCCTTCAAGGTCATGGTCAATTGGCTGCGCGACAGCGTCCGTGAGCCGGAGCAATTCACCCTCAGCTTTGCCGCCGAATCCTCGGCGTTTGTGCGCTTTAATCACGCCAAAGTGCGTCAGGCCGGGCAGGTGCAGCAGGCCAACATCGTTCTGAAGCTGATCAACGACGGGCGTCATGCCGACCTGCAAGTCACCCTCTCGGGTGATCAGGAAGGCGACCTGCAACGCCTCGCCGAAGGCCTGCAACAACTGCGCGAAACCTTGCCGCTGTTGCCGCAGGATCCGTATCTACTGCTCAATCACAACGGCTGGCAGAGCAAGAATGTGCAGGAACATCCGCTGCCGGACACGGAACAGGTGGTCGATGAAATCTGCGCCGCTGCTGAAGGTCTCGACTTGGTGGGCTTCTATGCCGCCGGGCCGATCAGCCGTGGTTTCGCCAGTTCTTCGGGGGCGTTTGGCTGGCATCAGGCCAATAGCTTCAACTTCGATTTCAGCCTGTTTCACGAGAACGGCGAAGCGGTGAAAGCCAGCTACGCCGGGCATGACTGGAGCAGCGAAGGGTTCGCCAAGCGCTTTGCTCAGGCGCGCGAGCAACTGGAATTTCTCGGTCGGCCGTTGCGCACCCTGGCACCGGGGCAGTACCGCGCCTATCTGGCGCCAGCGGCGCTGGAAGAAATCATGGGCATGCTGAGCTGGGGCGGTTTCTCGGCGCAGTCGATTGCCAGCAAAAGCAGCCCGTTGCAGAAGTTGTATGTCGGCGATCAAGCGTTCAGTCCGCTGGTGTCGCTGGACGAGAAAGTCAGCGAATCGCTGAGCCCGGCGTTTTCCGGCGAAGGTTATCCACGCAGCGATTTGCGTTTGATCGTCGAGGGCAAAGCGGGGGATCAGTTGGTTGGCTCGCGCAGCGCGGCGGAATATGGTTTGGCCGCTAACGGCGCCAGCGGCGGTGAATCGCCGAGTGCGTTGAACATGGCCGCCGGTGAATTGCCGCAGGCGGAAATCCTCAAGCAACTGGGCACCGGGCTGTACATCAGCAACTTGTGGTACCTGAACTTCTCGGATCAACCGGCAGCGCGCATGACCGGCATGACCCGTTTTGCGACCTTCTGGGTCGAGAACGGCGAAATTCAGGCGCCGGTGAGCACCATGCGTTTTGACGACAGCGCGTACAGCCTGCTGGGTTCGCAGCTGGAAGCGCTGACGGCGGAGCGTGAGTTGCTGCTGTCAGCGAGCACGTACAGCCAGCGCAATACCTCGTCGGCATTGCTGCCGGGGGCGCTGGTTAGCCGACTTACGCTAACTCTCTGACAGCGATCGTTCCCACGCTCTGCGTGGGAATGCAGCCCGGGACGCTCCGCGTCCCTGCCAAAAGCGGACGCGGAGCGTCCGTTGAGGCATTCCCACGCAGAGCGTGGGAACGATCATCAAACAGACAACAAGAGGTTCCATGCCCAACCGCCCGCCTCTCGACGCCATCACCGCCCGCTGGTTGCCGTGGGTCGTCGCCATCGCGTTTTTCATGCAGTCTCTCGACGGCACTATTCTTAACACCGCCCTGCCCGCCATGGCCCGGGATCTCGCCGAGGATCCGTTGCGCATGCAGGGCGTGATCATCGCCTACATGCTCACCGTGGCGTTGCTGATCCCCGCCTCAGGCTGGATCGCCGACCGCTTCGGCACCAAGAAAATCTTCTTCGGTGCGATTCTGCTGTTCAGCTTCGGCTCGCTGCTTTGCGCGCTGTCGAGCAGCCTGAGCATGCTGATCGGCGCTCGCGTCATTCAAGGCCTGGGCGGCGCGCTGATGTTGCCGGTCGGGCGACTGGTGGTGTTGCGCGCTTATCCGCGATCCGAACTGGTGCGGATCATGGGCTTCATCACCATCCCCGGTCTGCTCGGCCCGTTGATCGGCCCGACCATGGGCGGCTGGATGGTCGAATACCTGACGTGGCACTGGATCTTTCTGATCAACCTGCCGGTCGGCGTGATCGGCTGCTACGCGGTGTGGAAATTCATTCCCGACCTGCGCGGCAGCGAGCGCACGCGATTTGATGGACTGGGTTTCCTGTTGTTCGGCGCGGCGATGATCCTGATCACCATCGCCATGGAAGGCCTTGGCGAATTGCATCTGCCGCACCTGCGCGTGATGTTGCTGCTGTTCGGCGGCATGGCCTGTCTGGCGGCGTACTGGTTGCGCGCCGGGCATATCGAAAACCCGCTGTTCGCGCCGTCACTGTTCAAGACCCGCACCTTTGCCGTCGGCATTCTTGGCAACCTGTTTGCGCGTCTGGGCAGCGGCGCGTTGCCGTTTCTGGTGCCGTTGCTGCTGCAAGTGGCACTGGGTTATTCACCGTCGCAAGCGGGGATGAGCATGCTGCCGCTGGCCGCTGCGGCGATGATCGCCAAGTGGGTGGCGCGACCGTTGATTGAGCGGCTTGGTTATCGCATCGTTCTCACCGGCAACACGCTGGCGCTGGGGATCATGCTGGCGAGCATGGGCCTGGTCAGCGAGCAGACGCCGTACTGGTTGCTGCTGTGTCTGCTGGCGGTACTTGGCGCGATCAACTCGCTGCAATTTACGGCGATGAACACGGTGACGTTGATCGATCTGGATGACGCGAGCGCCAGTAGCGGCAACAGTTTGCTGTCGGTGGTGGCGCAGTTGTCGTTGAGTCTTGGGGTGGCGTGCGCGGGTGCGTTGCTTGGCGGGTTTACGGCGGAGGTCGGTAATGATGGTGTGGAGACTGTGCTGGGTGCCTTCCAGCTGACCTTTGTCACGGTCGGGATCATGGCGATGTTGGCCGCGACGATCTTCTCGCAGCTGTCGAAAGAAGACGGGCGCCGCGCGAAACGGCCGGAAGAACACATTGAACACTGATTTGTGCTGAAGGGCTTCTGTGGGAGGGGAATTGTGGCGAGGGGATTTATCCCCGATGGGTTGCGTAGCAGCCCCAAGTGGGTTGAATGCGATCGGTCTGATGTACCGAGGTGGCAGGTATAGGGGGGTGCTGCGCACCCCAACGGGGATAAATCCCCTCGCCACAGATAAATCCCCTTGCCACAGATAAATCCCCTCGCCACAGGTAAATCCTTCACTGGTTTTAGTCACTGTTCGTCCAGAACTTTCGAGGAAAGTGGCACGGGGCTGCTACACTGCGCGACATTTTGTTTTGCAGGCCAGTCCCGTGACCACCATCGCCACCGCTTTTAATACTCTGCCGCTGTCCGCCGCCATGCTGGCTAACCTCGAATCCCTCGGTTATGCCCAGATGACGCCGATCCAGGCGCAGAGCTTGCCGGTGATCCTCAAAGGGATGGATCTGATCGCTCAGGCCAAGACCGGCAGCGGCAAAACCGCCGCGTTCGGCATCGGTTTGCTGAACCCGATCAACCCGCGCTACTTCGGTTGCCAGGCACTGGTGATCTGCCCGACGCGTGAGCTGGCCGACCAGGTCGCCAAGGAAATCCGTCGTCTGGCCCGTGCCGAAGACAACATCAAAGTTCTGACCCTGTGCGGCGGCGTGTCGTTTGGCCCGCAGATCGCTTCGCTGGAGCACGGCGCGCACATCATCGTCGGCACCCCGGGGCGCATTCAGCAGCACCTGCGCAAAGGTTCGCTGGTGCTCGATGGCCTGAACACGCTGATCCTCGACGAAGCCGATCGCATGCTCGACATGGGCTTCTACGACGCCATCGAAGACATCATCGTCAAGACCCCGGAGCGTCGTCAGACCCTGCTGTTCTCCGCGACGTACCCGGTGGGCATCAAGCAACTGGCGTCGAAATTCATGCGTGACCCGCAAACGGTGAAAGCCGAAGCGTTCCACGATGACACGCAGATCGAGCAGCGCTTCTACGAGATTTCCCCGGAAGATCGCATGAGCGTGGTGACCAAAGTCCTGCACCACTTCCGCCCGGCGTCGTGCGTGGCGTTCTGCTTCACCAAGCAGCAAGTGCAAGAAACTGTTGATCACCTGACCGCCAAAGGCATTTCCGCCGTCGGCCTGCACGGCGATCTGGAACAGCGTGATCGCGACCAGGTGCTGGCGATGTTCGCCAACCGCAGTACTTCGGTATTGGTCGCCACCGACGTCGCCGCCCGTGGTCTGGACATCGATGCGCTGGACATGGTGATCAACGTCGAACTGGCGCGCGATTCGGAAATCCACATTCACCGCGTCGGCCGTACCGGTCGCGCTGGCGAGAAAGGTATCGCGATCAGCCTGGTTGCACCGGGCGAAGCGCATCGCGCGCAAGCCATCGAGCAACTGCAGAAATCGCCGTTGAACTGGGATCAGGTCGATAACCTCAAGTCCCAGGGCCTCGCCCCGCTGCAGCCGCCGATGACCACGCTGTGCATCGGTGCTGGCCGTAAAGACAAAGTGCGTCCGGGCGACATTCTGGGTGCACTGACGGGTGATGCCGGTATTCCCGGTGCACAGGTTGGCAAGATCGCGATCTTCGATTTCCAGGCTTATGTGGCTGTAGACCGCACCGTGGCCATGCAAGCGTTGCAGCGCCTGAACGACGGCAAGATCAAAGGCCGTTCGCTGCGCGTACGTATCCTGTAACCGATCTTCCCTTTAACGAAGATCCCCTGTGGGAGCGAGCCTGCTCGCGAAGGCAATCTGTCAGCCAACATCAATGTTGAATGACACACCGCTTTCGCGAGCAGGCTCGCTCCCACAGTTTGTTTTGTAGCGACCCACCATGAGGACACCGTTTTGCGCTCTACCGAAGTCGTGATCATTGGCGCTGGCGCCGCTGGGTTGATGTGTGCACTGACCGCCGCCGGGCGTGGGCGTCAGGTATTGCTGCTCGACCACGCGAACAAGGCCGGCAAGAAAATCCTGATGTCGGGCGGTGGCCGCTGCAATTTCACCAACATGTACACCGAGCCGAGCAATTTCCTCTCGCAGAATGCGCACTTCTGCAAATCCGCACTGGCGCGTTACACCCAGTGGGATTTCATCGGCATGGTCGGCAAGCACGCCGTGCCGTATCACGAGAAAAAACTCGGCCAGCTGTTCTGCGATAACAAATCCAGCGACATTCTCGAAATGCTCCTCACCGAGTGCGATCAGGCCGGCGTCGAGCTGCACCTCGACACGTCGATCCAGACCATCGAGAAAGTCGAGAGCGGTTACCTGCTCGACACCACCCTCGGCCAGGTTCAGTGCCAGTCGCTGGTGATCGCTACCGGCGGGCTATCGATCCCGACGCTGGGCGCCACCGGTTTTGGTTATCAAGTGGCCAAGCAATTCGGCCATGAACTGCTGCCGACCCGCGCCGGCCTGGTACCGTTCACCATCACCGATCAGCTCAAGGAATTGTGCACCGAGCTGTCCGGGACGTCGGTGGATTGCTTGGTCAGCTGCAACGATCAGAGCTTTCGCGAGAACATCCTGTTCACTCACCGCGGCCTCAGCGGCCCGGCGATTTTGCAGATCTCGTCGTTCTGGGAATCGGGCGATACAGTGGAGATCAACCTGCTGCCGGATCACGACGCGGCGAGCTGGCTGCAACAGCAAGTGGCCGAGCGTCCGAACAGTGAATTGAAAACTCTGCTCGGTGAGATTTTCACCAAGAAGATGGCCAACCTGCTGGCGGACAACTGGTTTGTCTCCAAACCGATGAAGCAGTATACCCACGCAGAGCTGGCGGAAATCGCCGAGAAGCTGGGCAGCTGGAAAGTCGTGCCGGCGGGGACTGAAGGTTATCGCACGGCCGAGGTAACACTCGGTGGCGTTGATACCCGCGAAGTGTCGTCCAAAACCATGGAATCGCTGAAAAGCCCTGGCCTGTATTTCATTGGCGAAGTGCTCGACGTCACCGGCCACTTGGGCGGCTTCAACTTCCAGTGGGCCTGGGCCTCCGGCTACGCCGCCGCGCAATACGCCTGACGACTACCGCTTTTTGTAGGAGCTGAGCTTGCTCGCGAAAGCGGTCTGACGGTCAGCACTTTTATTGAATGTGAGGCCGTCTTCGCGAGCAAGCTCAGCTCCTACAAGGGGTAGCGGGCGATCAAGGAACACTTTTTGCTGTCAGATGTGATCGCCGCCATTGCGTCGGCGTCATTACTGGCTCAATTTAGCGGCATCGCCTCGGAAGGCCTTCGCACTTCATGTCCTCGACCTCGTTTCGTCAGTCTTTGCGGCGCCTGTGGGCGCTGGATAAATTCAGCTACAGCGTGCGGGTGTTCATCGCCCTGACCGGCAGCATGGCGCTGTGTTGGTATCAGGATGAAATGGGCCTGTTGATCCCGTTGTTCCTCGGCATCATCGCCAGCGCCCTGGCCGAAACCGACGACAGTTGGCAGGGCCGCCTCAACGCCCTCGCCGTGACGCTGGTGTGTTTCAGCATCGCCGCGCTGTCGGTGGAATTGCTCTTCCCCTACCCCATCGTGTTTGCCATTGCCCTGGCGCTGGCGAGTTTCGGCCTGACCATGCTCGGTGCGCTCGGCGAGCGTTATGGGGCGATTGCTTCGGCGACATTAATCCTCTCCGTGTACACGATGATCGGCGTGGATCAGCGCGGCGGCGCGGTCACCGATTTTTGGCACGAACCGATGCTGCTGGTCGCCGGTGCTGCGTGGTACGGCTTGCTCTCGGTGTTGTGGCAGGCGCTGTTTTCCAATCAACCGGTGCAGCAAAGTCTGGCGCGACTGTTCCGCGAACTGGGCTTTTACCTGAAGCTGAAATCCTCGCTGTTCGAGCCGATTAGGCAGATGGACGTCGAAGCGCGGCGTCTGGAACTGGCCCAGCAAAACGGTCGTGTGGTGGCGGCGCTGAACAGTGCCAAGGAAATCATCCTGCACCGCGTCGGTAACGGTCGCCCCGGCTCGAAAGTCAGCCGCTACTTGAAGCTGTACTTCCTCGCGCAGGACATCCACGAACGCGCCAGTTCTTCGCACTATCCGTACAACGCCCTCGCTGATGCGTTTTTCCACAGCGACGTGCTGTTCCGCTGCCAACGCCTGCTGCGCCAGCAAGGCAAAGCCTGCCGGGCTCTCGCCGAGTCGATCCAGTTGCGTCAGCCGTTCATCTACGACGCCAGTTTCGCCGAAGCCCTCAGCGACCTCGACGCGTCCCTCGAACACCTGCGCATCCAGAGCAACCCGGCCTGGCGCGGGCTGCTGCGCTCGCTGCGCGCACTGGCCGCCAACCTCGGAACCCTCGACCGCTTGCTCAGCGACGCGAGCAACCCTGACGCTCTGGCCGATGCGACCGACAGCAGCCTGCTCGACCGCTCACCGCGCAACCTCAAAGACGTCTGGATTCGCCTGCGCACACAACTGACGCCGACGTCGCTGCTGTTCCGTCATGCCCTGCGCCTGCCATTGGCGCTGAGTATCGGCTACGGCATGGTGCATTTGATTCACCCGTCGCAAGGCTACTGGATCATTCTCACCACGCTGTTCGTCTGCCAGCCGAACTACGGCGCGACGCGGCGCAAACTCGGTCAGCGGATTTTCGGCACCGCCATCGGCCTGACCGTGGCGTGGGCGCTGTTCGATCTGTTCCCGAACCCGTTGGTGCAATCGTGTTTCGCCATCGCTGCCGGCGTGGTGTTCTTCACCAACCGCACCACGCGCTACACCTTGGCGACCGCCGCGATCACCATCATGGTGTTGTTCTGCTTCAATCAGGTCGGCGACGGTTACGGGCTGTTCCTGCCACGGCTGTTCGATACCTTGCTCGGCAGCTTGATTGCGGGGCTCGCGGTGTTCCTGTTCCTGCCGGACTGGCAGGGTCGACGCCTGAACAAAGTGCTGGCCAACACCCTGACCTGCAACAGCATCTATCTGCGCCAGATCATGCAGCAATACGCCGCCGGCAAAAGCGACGACCTCGCTTATCGTCTCGCCCGGCGCAATGCGCACAACGCCGATGCGGCGCTATCGACGACGCTGGCGAACATGCTCATGGAGCCGGGGCATTTCAGGAAGGAAGCGGATGTCGGTTTCCGCTTTCTGGTGTTGTCGCACACGTTGCTGAGTTATCTGTCAGGCCTGGGCGCGCATCGCGAGACACAGTTGCCGGCTGAAGTGCGCGAGCAGTTGATCGATGGGGCCGGAGTGAAACTGGCGGCGAGCATTGATGAAATTGCCCAGGGGCTGGCGAGCAAGCAGCCGATTGCGATTCAGAGTGATGAAGAAGAAGCGCTGGCCAATGAGCTGGAGCAGATGGCCGATGAGATTGATGAAGGGCAGCGGTTGGTGCAGACGCAATTGGCGCTGATTTGCCGGCAGTTGGGGCCGTTGCGCACTTTGGCGGCGCACCTGATCAAGGACTCCAGTGAGGTTAGTGCTGCCTGACAGGACGCCTTCGCGAGCAAGCTTTGCTCCTACGGGATTGCGTAGGCCTTGTAGGAGCAGAGCTTGCTCGCGAAGCGGCCATCAGCAACAACACAACTCCGGGATCAGAAACTCACATCCCATGCTGGCGCAGCATCCGCTCATAACTCCCATCCGCCTTCATCGCCGCAATCGCCTTATCAAACCCGGCGACAATCTGCGCATGCTGCGGATTCTTCAGGCTGACCAAAATGTGCAGGCTGTTCTCACTCAACGGCTTGGGCAAAAATTCCACGGAGTTGCGCACCTTGGCTGATTCCCGCGCCAGGTAATACTTCGCCACGTACTCATCTTCCAGCGTCAACTTGACCCGATCCGCCGCGAGCATGCGCACGGCCATGGCGAAGTTATGCACAGGGACTTTTTGCAACGCCGTGTCGGCATCGAACGGCGCTGAATAGGCATAACCGCGCACCACCGCAATCGGATAGGTGTGCAGTTGTTGCAGATTGGAGTAGTCGAGCGGTGTGTCTTTGCGCTTGAGAAAGCGGATGCGGTTGAGCAGATATTCACCGGAAAACTGCCCGAGTCTGGTGCGGTCTTCGTTGTACCAAGCGTTGACCAACACGTCATAACGCCCTTCGCCCACCCCCATCAGCGCCCGTGCCCACGGCACTTGCTCGTAGCCACTGGCATATCCGGCGCGGGCCAGCGCGGTGCTGACGATGTCGGTGGCCAGACCGCCATTGACCAGCGTGTCGTCGGTAAAGGGCGGCCAGATATCAAACACCAGCCGCAGCTTGTCCGCTGCAGCGGTTTGAGCCAGCAGGAGCAGTCCGATCAACGCAAAGGCTCGATACACACGCGGCATGCTTGAAAATCCTTAGCGGGCGGGCTGCCCGGCCTGTTTTCAGTCAAAACCCCAAGGCCCCTTACCGGCAAAACCCAGGCACTAACAGTAGCTCAACGGAGCCAGTGCACAGCGCTCTCCAGCAGATTACACAAAGACGTGACGACCGCGAGAAAGGAATGATGGCATTTTGATCTTTGTCACAGACTCTTACGCCATGCAGACATCAAAGGCGTGGGCGCTTAGTATCCGGACACACGTTCAAGGAGTCGGCAAATGAATATCGAGTGGATCTGCAAACATCACAGCGATCTGGGCAAGGAGCAGCTGTACGCGATTTTGAAACTGCGCTCGGAAGTGTTCGTGGTTGAACAGAAATGTGCCTACCTGGATCCCGATGGTCAGGATCTGGCCGGCGACACCTGCCATTTGATGGGTTGGGCCGATGATCAACTGGTCGCCTACCTGCGCCTGCTGGATCCGGAATCCCAGGGCGGTGACGTGGTGATTGGCCGCGTGCTGACCTCAACGGAGGGACGCGGTAAAGGCCTGGGCCACGAGATGCTGGAAGAGGCGTTGAAACAGGCTGAGAAGAACTGGCCAGCGATACCGATCTATCTGTCGGCGCAGGCGCATTTGCAGGGGTATTACGGCAAGTACGGGTTTGTGGCGGCGGGTGAGGAATATCTGGAGGATGACATTCCACATATTGGAATGCGTCGCTCCTGAATCAGCCCTCACCCTAGCCCTCCCGAAACGTCGGACCGCCCAGAGGGAGAGGGGACTGACCGCGTTGTCTGGCGCTATACGCCGACCTGAAAAACCGCATCGATTATGGATTCAGAAGCACTCGTTCACGTCGGCGTACTTCTCCAATATCCCCCAATCTGGCGCTATACGCCGACCTGAAAAACCGCATCGATTATGGATTCAGAAGTACTCGTTCACGTCGGCGTACTTCTCTAATATCCCCCAATCAGTCCCCTCTCCCTCCGGGAGAGGGTTAGGGTGAGGGGCTCTTATGGATATTCCAATACAGCTTTGATCTGCCGCAAATTCCGCTCAATCCACCCCCGATCAATCGCCCCCCACTCGCGAATCCGATAACGCCCGGCATGGTTGCGTGCGCCCTCTTCCTGCTCGAATTCACAAATGATGTCCAGATCCGCCAACGCCGCGATCGTGTCCTGCGCCGTGCGCCGGGGCATGCCGGTCACTTCGGTCAGCGTCGGCACACTCGGCGCCAGACCGCTGTCGATCAGGTACGCCACGTATAGGCGGCGATAGAAACTGCTTTTGGTCTTGCTGACGTCCATGCATGGGCCCATTAATTGGAAAATCAAAAGATCGCAGCCTGCGGCAGCTCCTACAAATCCCGCCACGTCAGGTACACACGCAGATCAAACTCGATCTGGTGATAGCCCGGCAGCATGTGCTCGCACAATTTATAAAACGCCTTGTTGTGATCCGACTCTTTGAAGTGCGCCAGTTCGTGCACGACGATCATTTTCAGAAAGTCCGGCGCGGCGTCCTTGAACAACGAGGCGATACGAATTTCTTTCTTCGATTTGAGCTTGCCGCCCTGCACCCGCGACACCGTGGTGTGCAGACCGAGGGCGCGGTGGGTCAGGTCGAGGCGGTTGTCGAACAGCACCTTGTCGATGGCCGGGGCGTTGCGCAGGTATTCCTGCTTGAGATCCAGCGCGTAGCTGTACAACGCCTTGTCGCTCTGCACATCGTGCCGCCCCGGATAACGCTGGCTCAGGTAATCGCCCAAACGTCCTTCGGCGATCAGTTGGCGCACCTGATCCTGCAATTGCGCGGGATAGGCCTGGAGGTACTTCAACACGGTCATGGACGGGCGGCACGGTTCGAAAAAAAGGTGCGCCAGTGTAGCGAATTCAACCGGGCAGCGCGCTCCAGTCGAAAGGCTCGGCGAAGCTGGCGGCGTCTTCGGCGATCAATGGCCGTGCGACAAGGAAACCTTGCACGTACTCGCAGCCATGCGCCTGCAGCCATTGGTATTGCTCGATGGTTTCGACCCCTTCGGCGATCACCAGCAAACCGTACTGTTTGCACAGGTTGATCACGGTGCTCACCAGCGAAGCGTCGCGTGCAGAGTCGGGTAATCGAGCGATGAGATGGCGATCAAGTTTGAGTGTGTCCAGCTCCAGATCACGCAGATGCGCCAGCGAACACGGGCCAGAACCGAAATCATCCAGCGCCACCCGCACACCGAGATTGCGCAACAAGCGCAGTTGCTTGCGGGTTTCGTCAGGGTTTTGCATCAAGGCTTCTTCGGTGACTTCAACTTCCAGTTGCCGAGGCTGCAGCGCATGGCGCTCCATGACCTGACGCAATTCAGTGACCAGGTTCGGCATGCTGAACTGGGTGTTGCTCAAACTCACACCAAGCACCAGATCTTCAGCGAACAAGGTTTCCCAGGCTTTGCGTTGACCAGCGCCGCGATGATAAATCCAGCTGCCGAGCCGACTGATCAACCGCGCCTCTTCCAGCAACGGCAAAAACAGCCCCGGCGGGACATCGCCAACGCTCGGGTGCTGCCAGCGCAGCAGTGCTTCAAACCCACGGATCTGGCCAGTGTCGATGGCCACTTGCGGCTGATAAACCAGATTGAAATCACGGTTCTCGATGGCGGTGCGCACGCTCTCTTCGAGCATCAAGCGCGAACGGGCGCGGCCATTCATTTCGTGATCATAGAAGCGATATTGCTGACGACCGGCGCGTTTGGCTTCGTACATGGCAATGTCGGAGGCGCGTAGCAGTCCGTCGAGGTTTGAGCCGCAGTCCGGGAACGTCGCGATGCCGATACTGGCGCCGAGGGCGATATCCAGTCCTTCGATTTGCTGGCAGATGGAAACGCGCTCGATGAGTTTCTCGGCGATCTTTGCCGCTTGCTCAGGGAATTCCAGATCCAGCAGTGCGGTGAATTCATCGCCGCCCATGCGCGCGAGGATATCGAACGGTCGCAAGCAAGCCTTCAACTGTTCAGAGACCCAGCGCAACACGCGGTCGCCAGCATCGTGACCCAGCGAATCGTTGACCCGTTTGAAGCCATCGAGATCCAGATACAGCAGCACCCAACTGCTGTCGCTGCGTTCCCCACGCAGCAGCAGGTTTTCAACGGTCTGGTAGAAACCTCGGCGATTGAGCAAACCGGTCAAAGGATCGGTAACCGCTTGGAATTCCAGTTGCTGATGAAGGTGACGCACGACCGACATGTCCAGCACGGTCACCACCATCGCGTGCTGCTCAGACGGCAGCGCAGCACATGAAAGTGCCACCGGCACCTGCTGACCCGGCGCGGTGCGTAATAAAGCGTCGTGCAGTCTTAGGGTTTCCCCGCGTTTGTAGCCGGCATAAAACTCGGAATCGGCCCACACGGGAATGTGCGGTTTCTGCAGGTAGTCGAGAAACTCCTTACCCTCCAGCTCCGTTACTGGCGCGTTGAGCAGCCGGGAAATCGCCGGGTTGGCAAAACGGATCACGCCGTCCTCGCCCACCACCAAAATCCCTTCGGCAGCGTTATCCAATACCGAAGCATTAAAGGCTCGCGCCGCTTCCAGATCATGACTCAAACGCTGCAAGGCGCGGCGATTGCGCTGGTGTTCCAGCAATGCCTGCACCTTGGGCTTGAGAATCTGTGGGTCGAACGGTTTGAACAGGTAATCCACCGCACCACTGGCGTAACCCTTGATCACGGCATCCTGAGATTGCTCGTTGGCGGTGAGGAAAATAATTGGCGTAAGGCGCGTACGCTGACTGCCGCGCATCAGCCGCGCGACCTCGAAACCGTCCATGCCCGGCATCTGCACATCGAGCAGTACCAGATCGACGTCGTGTTCAAGCAACAGACTGAGCGCCTCGAAACCGGAGGCGGCGGTGATGACCTGCCAGTCCTGACGCTGCAGCAACGCGCGCATGCTGATCAGGTTTTCAGGGTAATCATCAACAATCAATAGGACAGAGTTGCCTTCACCTGGCGGGGGTTGCGCGCATTCCATGCTGCTTCTCTTCTCGGGACTACAGGTCGGTTCCGGTAAAAACCGTACACATACTGAGCGTTCACTCTAGTCCGGGATCTGTAAAAGCAATAGCTGTCATCAGGCCATCATTTAACCAAACGTGCCATTTACCGACTAACGGTCACCGCTACAGCCCCCGGAATCCGGGAAAGATGGCATTTCGACAGGATGTTGACGTCAATCATCTGCCAAACGGGCGTTAACAAAAAACGCCTCTACGCTTATAAAGGCCGCCCCCAAAAGGCGCGGGCTAGAGCTTCTGGCACCCGCGTTCAGGATGAACTGAGTGGAAGAACCGACATGATCGATCTCGCAACATGGAACCTCAGCGTTCCCGTCGGCAGTCCGCCGTACACCGTCGAAACCTCAAAACTGGTGAATGGCTTCAAAGATCAGTACTTCCATTCCGACACCGGCACCTTGTTCTTCTGGTCACCGGTGACCGGCTCAAAAACCGAAAACGCCATCTATCCACGCACTGAACTGCGCGAGACCTACAGCAATGGCACGCTGCGAAACTGGTACTACTCGGATGCGGACAACCTGCTGCGCGCGACGGTTACGGTCAACAAAGTGCCGAGCTCGGGCAAAATCGTGATCGGCCAGATTCATGCGTATGAAAGCCAGCGGCCAATGGTGAAACTCGAATATCAGTACAAGACCAAGACTGAAACCGGCAATCTCGTGATCAAAGTGCGCATGCACCCGGATGACAAAGAAAGCCGCGTTATTACCTTGGCCACCGGGATCAAACTGGATAACGAGTTCAACTACCTCATCCACCTGAGCCCGGGCGGCGCGCTAGGCGTGAGCGCGGCCGGTTATCAATGGGATTCCCAGATCAGCGCAACGTGGCGGAATAAGCCGCTGTACTTCAAGGCCGGGGTTTACGTGCAAGACAACACCGGCTACACCAGCGAAGGCGGCCAGGTGACCTTCACCAAACTGGATATCGATCACGATAAATAACCCCCGTCCCTTGTGAGAGTTGGCCTGTCAACTGTCTGACAGCCACCCAATTTCCTACAGCCCACATCCGATCCAACTGTAGGAGTGAGCCTGCTCGCGATGACAGACCAACATCCAACATCTGTGCTGACTGACCCACCGCCATCGCGAGCAGGCTCACTCCTACAGGGGTTCAGCTATGCGTCACAGACTGCGTACAACCCACCCACAAAAAAACCCGCCTCTCGGCGGGTTTCTTCAACAGGTCAAACCAAACGCTTAGTTAACCTTAGCGTTCAACTCACCTTTCAGATAACGCTGATACATCGCTTCCAGCGAGATCGGTTTGATCTTCGAAGCATTGCCCGCAGTACCGAACGCTTCATAACGAGCGATACACACATCACGCATTGCGGTCACGGTCGCGCCGAAGAATTTACGTGGGTCGAATTCGCTCGGGTTGGTGGCCATCAGGCGACGCATGGCGCCGGTGGATGCCAGACGCAGGTCGGTGTCGATGTTGACCTTGCGCACGCCGTACTTGATGCCTTCGACGATTTCTTCAACCGGTACGCCGTAGGTTTCTTTGATGTCGCCGCCGTACTGGTTGATGATCGCCAGCCACTCTTGCGGAACCGAAGAAGAACCGTGCATCACCAGGTGGGTGTTCGGGATGCGTTTGTGGATTTCCTTGATACGGTCGATCGCCAGCACGTCGCCAGTAGGTGGCTTGGTGAACTTGTAGGCGCCGTGGCTGGTGCCGATGGCGATGGCCAAGGCATCGACCTGGGTGCGTTTGACGAAGTCAGCGGCTTCTTCCGGGTCGGTCAGCATTTGGCTGTGATCCAGAACGCCTTCGGCGCCGATACCGTCTTCTTCACCGGCCATGCCGGTTTCCAGCGAACCCAGGCAGCCCAGCTCGCCTTCTACCGAAACGCCGCAGGCGTGAGCCATGGCCACGGTTTGTTGGGTAACGCGGACGTTGTAGTCGTAGTCGGTCGGGGTCTTGCCGTCTTCGCCCAGCGAGCCGTCCATCATTACCGAGCTGAAGCCCAGTTGGATCGAACGCTGGCAGACGTCAGGGCTGGTGCCGTGATCCTGGTGCATGCACACCGGGATGTGCGGGAACTCTTCGATCGCGGCCAGGATCAGGTGACGCAGGAATGGTGCACCGGCGTATTTGCGAGCGCCGGCCGAAGCCTGAACGATCACCGGGGAGTCAGTCTTGTCAGCGGCTTCCATGATGGCGCGCATCTGCTCAAGGTTGTTGACGTTGAAGGCTGGAACGCCGTAGCCGAATTCGGCTGCGTGGTCCAACATCTGGCGCATGCTGATAAGTGCCATTGTGTGTGTCTCTCCCGGTTGAGGGTCGTTAATCGTGCCAGCCTGCCGGAGCGGCGGCGGCTATTCAAGTGATTGCAGATCGGGGGTTGAGGCCCGGTCTGGTGATTCGATAAAGCCAATTCTTCAGAACTGCGCAGAACCCTTGTAGGAGCAAAGCTTGCTCGCGAATGCGCTGGCACATTCACTGTTGATGCAAGCTGAACCAGCGCTTTCGCGAGCAAGCTCTGCTCCTACAGGTGTTGCAATTACTCGGCTTTGCAGCCGCGGCCGATCAGGTCATTGGTGGCGACCCAGTACACCAGGCCTTCCTCTCCCTTGACGTGAAACGCCAGCATGCCGTCGCTGTACAGCGTGCCCGAAGCGCCCGGCTCTTCTTTCAGGCGATAGACCTGATCACCGCCACCCAGTCGAACGTCGACTTCCTTCTTGTCGGCATCGGCGTAGCGCCACAGCACTTTGGCCTGGCTGTCGCAGATCCAGGTCGTCCAGTTATCCGCCGGGGCAGACGACTGAAACAGGTTCAACTGCGCGCAACCGCCCAACAATGCCAACGCCGCAATGGCGATCAAGCCTTTCATCCGTGTTCCTCGACTGACGGCGCACGCCGCCAGCCCTGAGTTAAAGAGTCAGACCCGTCAAGGACAACCATGTTCCTTGGCCGGGGTTTGCGTCTCGTATTTGTCCAGACCGTCCGGGCCCGAGCGCTTGTTCAGCACCGGGTTGGTTTCGGCCTGCCAGTCGGCCTGATAACAGCCCTTCTGCGACTCGCTCGGCGCCGGCGTGGCTTCGGCCTTCGGGTTACTCCCGCAGGCCGCCAGCGTACCGGTCAGCAACAACAGTGCTAACGACTTGACCATGTAAACACTCCTTTGCCTGGCCAAACGGGCGGCCTCAGGCCTTGGCCCGGCTTTCCAGGACTTCAACGGCTGGCAGCACTTTGCCCTCGACGAATTCGAGGAACGCGCCACCACCGGTGGAAATGTAGGAGATTTGCTCAGCCACGCCATATTTATCGATGGCGGCCAGGGTGTCGCCACCGCCAGCAATCGAGAATGCCGAGCTTTCAGCGATGGCCTGAGCCAGCACTTTGGTGCCGTTGCCAAACTGGTCGAATTCAAACACGCCGACCGGGCCGTTCCACAGAATGGTTTTCGACGATTTCAGCAGTTCGGCGAAGTTGGCTGCGGTTTGCGGGCCGATGTCCAGAATCATGTCGTCAGCAGCGACGTCAGCGATCAGCTTGACGGTGGCTTCTGCGGTTTCGGCGAATTCTTTGGCAACCACGACGTCAACCGGCAATGGCACGCTGACTTTGGCGGCGATTGCACGCGCGGTGTCGAGCAGATCCGGCTCGTACAGCGATTTGCCCACCGGGTGACCGGCCGCCGCGAGGAAGGTGTTGGCGATGCCGCCGCCGACGATCAACTGGTTGCAGATCTGGCTCAGGCTGTTCAGCACGTCGAGTTTGGTCGACACCTTGGAGCCGGCAACGATAGCCGCCATTGGCTGAGCCGGTGCGCCCAGGGCTTTGCCCAGTGCGTCCAGTTCAGCGGCCAGCAACGGGCCAGCAGCGGCGACTTTGGCGAACTTGGCCACGCCGTGGGTCGAACCTTCGGCGCGGTGAGCGGTGCCGAACGCGTCCATCACGAACACGTCGCACAGGGCGGCGTATTGCTGGGCCAGTTCGTCAGCGTTCTTTTTCTCGCCTTTGTTGAAGCGCACGTTTTCGAACAGCACAATGTCGCCAGCCTTGACGTCAACGCCACCGAGGTAATCAGCCACCAGCGGCACTTCGCGGCCCAGCGCTTTGCTCAGGTAGTCAGCGACAGGCTTGAGGCTGTTCTCGGCAGAGAACTCGCCTTCGGTCGGACGGCCAAGGTGCGAGCAGACCATCACGGCCGCGCCTTTTTCCAGGGCCAGCTTGATGGTCGGCAGCGAAGCCAGGATACGCGCATCGCTGGTGACAACACCGTCCTTGACTGGGACGTTGAGGTCTTCGCGGATCAATACGCGCTTACCTTGCAGATCGAGGTCGGACATCTTCAACACGGTCATGGGTCGCACTTCCTACGGTTTTTTTGAAATGGCTGTTTGCAGATAGTGTTCTGCAACGTCCAGCATTCGGTTGGCAAAACCCCATTCGTTGTCGAACCAGGCCAGGATGTTCACCAGCTTGGGGCCGGAAACACGGGTCTGACTGGCATCGACGATGGCCGAATGTGGGTCATGGTTGAAATCACAGCTGGCGTGCGGCAACTCGGTATACGCCAGCAGGCCTTTGAGCGGGCCACTGGTGGCGGCCTCGCGCAGGATCCGGTTGACCTCATTGGCGTCGGTCGCGGTGGCGGTCTGCATCGTGATGTCGAGGCAGGACACGTTGACCGTCGGCACGCGTACGGCTTTGGCTTGAATTCGCCCGGCAAGTTCCGGCAGCAGACGCTCGATCCCGCGCGCCAGACCAGTGGACACCGGGATCACCGACTGGAAAGCCGAGCGCGTGCGGCGCAGGTCTTCATGGTGATAGGCGTCGATCACTGGCTGATCGTTCATCGCCGAGTGAATGGTGGTGATCGACACGTAATCGAGGCCGATGGCCTTGTCGAGCAGACGCAACAGCGGCACGCCGCAGTTGGTGGTGCAGGAGGCGTTGGACACCAACAGTTCATCGCCGGTCAGGCAATCCTGATTGACGCCGTAGACGATGGTGGCGTCGACATCCGCCTCGCTGGCCATCGGCTGCGAGAACAGCACGCGCGGCGCGCCGGCGTCGAGAAAGCGCTGGCCGTCTTCGCGAGTGTTGTAGGCACCGGAACACTCAAGCACCAGATCGACGCCAAGCGACGCCCAATCAATACCTTCGGGGGTGGCACTGCGCAGAACCTTCACGCAGTCGCCATTAATATAGAGACAATCGCCTTCTACTCGCACTTCACCGGGAAAACGGCCGTGGGTGGAGTCGAAGCGTGTCAGGTATTCGATGCTGGCCATGTCCGCCAGATCGTTGATCGCGACAATTTCAAACCCGGCTTTCTCGCCTCGCTCAAACAACGCACGCAAGACGCAACGACCAATCCGGCCGTAGCCGTTGAGTGCAACTTTGTAAGGACGCGGTTGAGGCATGGGGTTCTCGATAGTATTCGCTACAACACAACCCCCTGTAGGAGCTGCCGAAGGCTGCGATCTTTTGATCCTGTTTTTTTTAGATCAAGATCAAAAGATCGCAGCCTCCGGCAGCTCCTACAGGGGAATGCGGTGGCTGGGGCCACCGCATTCGTACTGCTTAGTCTTCCAGCAGTTCTTCAGCCTGACCCAGGATGTTTTCCAGGGTGAAGCCGAACTCTTCGAACAGTGCCGAAGCCGGAGCCGATTCGCCGTAAGTGGTCATGCCGATCACGCGACCTTCCAGACCCACGTACTTGAACCAGAAGTCGGCGTGCGCCGCTTCGATCGCGATCCGTGCTCCAACCTGCAACGGCAGCACGTCCTGCTTGTAGCCAGCGTCCTGAGCGTCGAACACGCTGGTGCACGGCATCGAAACAACGCGCACTTTGCGGCCCTGTTCGGTCAGCTTGTCGTAAGCCTGAACCGCCAGACCCACTTCCGAACCGGTCGAAATCAGGATCAGCTCAGGCTCGCCTGCGCAGTCCTTCAGTACATAACCGCCACGGCTGATGGCGGCAATCTGGCCAGCATCGCGTTCCTGGTGTTGCAGGTTCTGACGCGAGAAGATCAGCGCCGAAGGGCCGTCCTTGCGCTCCAGCGCATTTTTCCAGGCCACGGCCGATTCAACGGCATCGGCTGGACGCCAGGTGTCGAGGTTCGGTGTGGTACGCAGGCTGGTCAGTTGCTCGATCGGCTGGTGCGTCGGGCCGTCTTCGCCCAGACCGATGGAGTCGTGGGTGTAGACGTGGATGACTTGCTTCTTCATCAGCGCGGACATGCGCACGGCGTTGCGGGCGTATTCCATGAACATCAGGAAGGTCGCGCCGTAAGGCACCAGACCGCCGTGCAGGGTCACGCCGTTCATGATTGCGGTCATGCCGAATTCGCGCACGCCGTAGTACATGTAGTTGCCGCTGGCATCTTCAGCGCTGACGCCTTTGCAACCTTTCCACAGGGTCAGGTTGGAACCGGCGAGGTCAGCGGAGCCGCCAAGCAGTTCCGGCAGCAGCGGGCCGAAGGCGTTCAAGGTGTTCTGGCTGGCTTTACGGCTGGCGATGGTTTCGCCTTTGGCCGCGACTTCAGCGATGTAGGCCGAGGCTTTTTCGGAGAAGTCAGCCGGCAGTTCACCGCTCAGACGACGGATCAGTTCGTTGGCTTCGGTCGGGAACGCCGCGGAGTAAGCAGCGAAACGTTGATCCCACTCGGCTTCGGCCGCACGACCTTTCTCCTTGGCATCCCACTCGGCATAGATGTCGGCCGGGATTTCGAACGGGCCGTAGTTCCAGTTCAGCGCCTTGCGGGTCAGAGCGATTTCCGCGTCACCCAATGGGGCCCCGTGGCAGTCTTCTTTGCCCTGCTTGTTCGGCGAACCGAAACCGATGGTGGTCTTGCAGCAGATCAGGGTCGGCAGCGGGCTCTTGCGAGCGGTTTCGATGGCAGTCTTGATCTCTTCCGGGTCGTGACCGTCAACGTTGCGGATCACCTGCCAGTTGTAGGCTTCGAATCGCTTCGGGGTGTCATCGGTGAACCAGCCTTCGACTTCGCCGTCGATGGAGATGCCGTTGTCATCGTAGAAAGCGATCAGCTTGCCCAGACCCAACGTACCGGCCAGGGAAGCGACTTCGTGGGAAATGCCTTCCATCATGCAGCCATCACCCAGGAACACGTAGGTGTGGTGGTCGACGATGTCGTGGCCAGGACGGTTGAACTGCGCGCCCAGGACTTTTTCAGCCAGGGCGAAACCGACGGCGTTGGCCAGACCCTGACCCAACGGGCCAGTGGTGGTTTCAACGCCCGGCGTGTAACCGAATTCCGGGTGGCCCGGGGTGCGGCTGTGCAATTGACGGAACTGCTTGAGGTCGTCGATCGACAGGTCGTAACCGGTCAGGTGCAGCAGCGAGTAGATCAACATCGAGCCGTGGCCGTTGGACAGCACGAAGCGGTCACGGTCGGCGAACGATGGATTGCTCGGGTTGTGCTTGAGGTAGTCGCGCCAAAGCACTTCGGCGATATCTGCCATACCCATAGGTGCACCGGGATGGCCGCTGTTGGCTTTTTGCACGGCATCCATGCTGAGGGCACGAATGGCGTTGGCACGCTCACGACGGCTAGGCATCGCTGATCTCCTGGGGTTCTGAAACTAAGGGTGAATAATCGGAACGGAAAAAAGGCGAGCATTTTCCCTCACCGGGACGCCTCGGGGCAATGATAGATAGTCATCGGCAGGCGTTTTTCCCATGCTTAACGGCGGTTTCGGCTGGTGAAACCTTTCCGCTGTTCGTTTGTAGAGTGAACCGCTTGGTTAGAAGTGCAATAAAAAGCGCCATTGATCGAGCAATATCAAAACTTTTTGATATTGGCCTTGCGAGGAATTCTCACCGTCACTAGACTGCGGCCCTATGAATTTACGCGTGCCTTCCATTCGCCATGACGATTGCGACGAGCTGGCGGCCCTGTGCAAGGCCGGCGGCGATCCGTTGCGGCTGAATGTATTGCGCGCGCTGGCCAACGACTCGTTTGGTGTATTGGAGCTGGCGCAGATTTTCGGCATCGGTCAGTCCGGCATGAGTCATCACCTTAAAGTCTTGGCGCAGGCTGATCTGGTGGCAACGCGCCGCGAAGGCAACGCGATTTTTTATCGCCGCGCCCTGCCCCACACCGAATTGCTTGGCGGCAAATTGCACGCGGCATTGTTAGAAGAAGTCGACAACCTCGATCTGCCTGATGACGTGCAAGCGCGCATCGAACAGGTGCATGGCCAACGTGCCGCGGCCAGTCAGGACTTTTTCGCTCGGGTCGCGGAGAAATTTCGCGCCCAGCAAGACTTGATCGCCGGCCTGCCGCAGTACCGCGACAGCGTGCTGGCCCTGCTCGACAAACTGAACTTCAATGGTGCGGCCACGGCCATTGAAGTCGGCCCCGGCGATGGTGCTTTTCTGCCGGAACTGGCGCGTCGCTTCGGCACTGTAACCGCGCTGGACAACAGCCCGGCGATGCTCGAACTGGCGCGTCAGGTTTGCGAACGTGAACAGCTGGCTAACGTCAGCCTGCAATTGGCCGATGCATTGAACGGCACAAGCCTTCAGGCCGATTGCGTTGTACTGAATATGGTCTTGCACCATTTCGCCGCGCCGGCCGATGCGCTCAAGCACATGGCCGACCTGCTGCAACCGGGCGGTAGTCTGCTCGTGACAGAGTTATGTAGCCACAACCAGAGTTGGGCCAGGGAGGCCTGCGGTGATCTATGGTTGGGGTTTGAACAGGACGATTTGGCCCGTTGGGCCACCGCTGCGGGACTCGTTCCCGGGGAAAGCCTCTATGTAGGCTTACGTAATGGTTTCCAGATCCAGGTTCGCCACTTTCAGCGACCGGCTGGCGACACTCACCATCGGTAAATTCAGGAAAACATCGAGATGAGCGAATACTCCCTCTTCACCTCCGAGTCCGTGTCTGAAGGACATCCGGACAAAATCGCCGACCAGATTTCCGATGCGGTGCTGGACGCCATCATTACCCAGGACAAACACGCACGCGTTGCCGTGGAAACTCTGGTCAAGACTGGCGTGGCCATCGTTGCCGGTGAAGTGACCACCAGCGCCTGGGTCGATCTGGAAGAGATCGTGCGTAACGTGATTCTCGACATCGGCTATGACAGCTCCGACGTCGGCTTCGACGGCGCGACCTGCGGCGTGATGAACATCATCGGCAAGCAGTCCCCAGACATCAACCAAGGTGTTGACCGTGCCAAGCCTGAAGATCAGGGCGCCGGCGACCAGGGCCTGATGTTCGGCTACGCCAGCAACGAAACCGACGTTTTGATGCCTGCACCGATCACCTTCTCGCACCAGTTGGTGCAGCGCCAGGCCGAAGCCCGTAAATCGGGTCTGCTGCCTTGGCTGCGCCCGGACGCCAAGTCGCAAGTGACTTGCCGTTACGAAGGCGGCAAGGTTGTCGGTATCGACGCGGTTGTTCTGTCGACCCAGCACAACCCTGAAGTGTCGTACAAAGACCTGCGCGAAGGCGTGATGGAGCTGATCGTCAAGCACGTGCTGCCTGCCGAACTGCTGAGCAAAGACACCCAGTTCCACATCAACCCGACTGGCCAGTTCATCATTGGCGGCCCGGTAGGTGACTGCGGTCTGACCGGTCGCAAGATCATCGTCGACAGCTACGGCGGCATGGCCCGTCACGGCGGCGGCGCTTTCTCCGGCAAAGATCCATCGAAGGTTGACCGTTCGGCTGCGTACGCTGGCCGTTACGTTGCCAAGAACATCGTCGCTGCCGGCCTGGCCGAGCGTTGCGAGATTCAGGTTTCCTACGCGATCGGTGTGGCTCAGCCAACTTCGATCTCGCTGAACACCTTCGGCACCGGCAAGATCAGCGATGACAAGATCGTCAAACTGGTGCGTGAAGTGTTCGACCTGCGTCCATACGCAATCACCACCATGCTCGATCTGCTGCACCCGATGTACCAGGAAACTGCAGCGTACGGCCACTTCGGTCGCACGCCAGAGACCAAGACCGTTGGCGAAGACACCTTCACCACGTTCACCTGGGAAAAAACCGACCGCGCCGACGCCCTGCGCGCTGCTGCTGGTCTGTAAGACTTTCCCCGGCGGCACAAAAAGCCCCGCACGGTTCGCGCCGTGCGGGGTTTTTTTGTGCTTGAAACCCGGAGTTCAACTCAGAACGTTCAGGTCGATGCATATCCAACAAACCACTCGGTCAGTCCCCTCTCCCCCCGGGAGAGGGCTAGGGTGAGGGGCTCTTTTCATTGCACAGAAACAAGCCGTAAAACACCCACCCGGCAGAGTAAATATCTTCGCCTAACCTTCAATCATTCCCCTCGAGCAAGGACGCTCACGATGCTTGCCACGCTGCGCCTGTTATTTATTGTCCTGCTGATGCCCGCAACATTCAGCGCCCACGCCACCTGCCCGAACTGGCCCGGGCCCCAAGCCCAACGCGAAATCACCACCCTGCAAAAACAGATCAACCAATGGGACGACGCCTACCACCGCGAAGGCCGCTCACTGATTGCCGACGAACTCTACGATCAATCCGTTGCGCAACTGAATGAGTGGCGGGCGTGTTTCAAACTGCCCTCGCCGCCCAATCCCTTGCGCACAGTTTCGGGCTCAATCGCACACCCCATCGCCCATACCGGTCTGGATAAAATCCACAAAGATGAGGGCGTGGGTGCGTGGCTACATGATCGCAAGGATGTCTGGGTTCAACCCAAAGTCGACGGTGTCGCCGTGACGCTGATTTATCGCGCGGGCGTTTTGCAACAAGCCATCAGCCGTGGCGACGGGGTTAGCGGGCAGGACTGGACAGCCTCAGCACAAAAAATCGACGCCATCCCGCAACGCCTGTCACAACCTTTGGATTTGCTGGTGCAGGGCGAACTCTACTGGCGCTTGAACGAACACGTGCAAGCTCGATCCGGCAGCGTTAACGCGCGCGCCACCGTCGCCGGCCTGATGGGGCGAAAATCTTTGGATGCCGAACAAGCTTCCGGGATTGGATTGTTCGTTTGGGACTGGCCCCAAGGCCCAGCGCAATTGCCCGAGCGAATCGCCACGTTGGCGACGCTGGGTTTCGCCACAATTGAACCGTACAGCCACCCCGTCACCGATTTTGCTGCAGCGCAGAAATGGCGCGATCACTGGTATCGCTCGCCCCTGCCCTTTGCCACTGACGGCGTGGTATTGCGCCAGAGCCAACGACCACCCGCCGAGCGCTGGCAGGTGCGCGCTCCCTATTGGGCAATTGCCTGGAAGTATCCTTTTGCTCAAGCGCTGGCCGAAGTACGCAAGGTCAACTTCAAGATCGGGCGCACCGGGCGCATCACGCCGGTGCTCGAACTCAAACCCGTCATGCTCGATGACCGCGAAATCAAACGGGTCAGCGCCAGCTCGTTCAAACGCTGGCAAGACCTGGACATTCGCCCCGGCGATCAAGTGGCAATCAGCCTCGCCGGCCTGACGATTCCACGGCTCGATAGCGTTGTGCTGCGCGCCACCGAACGCGCAGCCCTCAACATCCCCAACGCCGACGACTTCCACGCGCTGAGCTGCTGGCAACCCACCCCCGGTTGCGAGAGCCAGTTTCTTGCGCGCTTGACCTGGCTCAGTGGCAAGCAAGGATTGGCGATGCAGAATGTCGGGCGCGGCACTTGGGAGAAACTTCTCGAAACACGCCGCGTGAACAACCTGCTGGATTGGTTAACCCTCGACGCGCCAGAGCTTGCTAACATTACCGGCTTCGGCGAGCGCAGCAGCGCGCGTTTGCTCAACAGTTTTAACAGCGCGCGCCAACGGCCGTTCACTCAATGGCTGAAAGCTTTGGGCATGCCGCCAACCGGTCAGGCACAACTGCCTGACTCGTGGCAGGCGCTGGCACAACGTGACACCGAACAATGGCAGGCAGAAGCCGGTATCGGCCCGGGACGCGCGGCGCAATTGAGCGCATTCTTTCGCGACCCGCAAGTGCTGGCTCTGAGTGAAACCTTACAGGCCGCCGCAATCGACGGTTTCTGAACACGCAACCCCCGCAAGCCGGGAACCCAACGGCCGGCAAAGCGCTCCAACAGCGCAGTGCCCTACCGACCCGATTGCCTTTGCACATGGAGCTTTTATGAAATTTCTCGCACCGCTCGCCCTGCTGACCCTTTGCGGCGTAATGGCCGCCCCCGTGATGGCTGACGAAGACGCCCCGGGCCTGACCGGTTGCGCTGCTAAAAAGCAGGGCATCATGAACCAGATCGAACAGGCCAAATCCCGTGGCAATGCCGATCAGCAGGCCGGTCTGGAAACTGCACTGAATGAAGTGACCAAGAACTGCACCGACGCTGGCCTGAAAAAAGAGCGCGAAAATAAAGTGCTCGAAGCCAAACACGAAGTGAGCCAGCGCCAGGCTGATCTCGACAAGGCGATGAAGAAAGGCGATCCGGAAAAGATCAACAAGCGCAAAGACAAACTCGCCGAGTCGCGCAAAGAACTGCAAGACGCGCTGGATGAAATCGATAAGTAATTGATGGCCTTGTGGCGAGGGGATTTATCCCCGTTCGGCGGCGAAGCCGTCGCAAATCCGGCTGGCCGGGACTGACTGAAAAAACTCGGCTGTATGGTTTTGGGGCTGCTTCGCAGCCCAACGGGGATAAATCCCCTCGCCACAGGGTTACTCAGCAGTCTTGAAGATCAATGATCCCGAAACTGTTTATGGCAAGCGCTGCAGGCGTCTTCAACCTTCTGCACCGCAGGCCCGAGGTTACTGGCCTTGTACGGCTGAACCTGGCTGGCGATCACCAATTCACCGGTGGCCGCTTCCAGCTTGCGGGCCATGTCCTGAAACTGCGCCTGTTTTTGCCAGACATCGTCCTTGGCGCTGGTGTGATCTTCTTCGCGCACCTGCGGGAAATGCTTCCACGGCTCATGGGACAGCGCATCGAGTTTGACCGCGCCTTCGGCAAATTTCGGCCCGTCGAACGGAATGCGTCCGCGCAACATGCCACCGAGGTCTTCGCCGGTTTTGAGCATTTGTTTGAAGATTGCCTTGCGTTGACCCAGTGGAGAGTTCGGATCGACACCGCCACAGGCGGACAAGGTCAGACAGGCCAGCAATACAACAGAAAGTCTTTTAAGAGTCATGGTGGCTTCAGGTCACGGAATCGGCGGCCAGTATCCCCGCGTCACCGACAAACACCAATAGCCCTATTAAAATTAAGGGTTGTCTGAACGCATGGAGCATTCGGGCGACCGGCACAGGAATTACTCCATGAACAGCCGCTTCGAGGCCTGGCGTCACCCACTGATCGCAACCCTTCCGCTGCTGGCGATCCTCGCCGGCTGCACCGGTGGCGAGACTGCCAAGCCGAAAACCCACGCACTGGCCACTTACTCCAGCGCCACGTGGGAAGCACTGCCGGTTGTGTCCGACAGCGATCTGGTGGCAGGTTTCGGTTCGTGGCGCAGCGCCTGCACCCGACTCAAGGCTGATACGGTCTGGGGCCCGACCTGCGCAGCAGCGGCCACTGTGCCGCAGAGCGCCGACGAGATTCGCGCCTTTCTCAAACAGAACCTCGATGTCTTCGGCCTGCGCGCTGAAAACGACAATCCCAACGGCTTGATCACCGGTTACTACGAGCCGGTCTACCCCGGCAGCCTGACCCCGACCGACGTGGCAAATGTCCCGGTGTACGGCGTGCCCGAAGACATGATCATCGTCTCGCTCGACAGCATCTATCCGGAATTGAAGGGCAAACGCCTGCGCGGTCGTCTCGAAGGTCGCGTGCTCAAACCTTACGACGACGCCGCGACCATCGAAGCCAAAGGTGTGAAAGCCCCCGTGGTCGCCTACCTGACCGATCCGATGAACCTGCAATTCCTGCAAATTCAGGGTTCCGGGCGCATCCAGACCCAGGACGGCAAACAGCTGCGCATTGCTTACGCCGATCAGAACGGTCATCCGTACCGGCCGATTGGTCGTTGGCTGGTCGAGCAAGGCGAGTTGAAGAAAGAAGACGTGACCATGAGCGCGATCAGCAATTGGGCCAAGGCCAACCCGTCGCGCATCCCGGAACTGCTGGGCAGCAACCCGAGCTACGTGTTTTTCACGCGCAACCCGGACAGCAACGAAGGCCCGCGCGGTTCGCTGAACGTACCGTTGACGGCTGGCTATAGCGCGGCGGTGGATCGCAAGGTGATTCCGTTAGGCAGTCTGTTGTGGCTGTCGACCACGCGCCCGGATGGCACCGCATTGGTTCGCCCGGTCGCGGCGCAGGACACTGGCGGCGCGATTGCTGGCGAGGTGCGTGCGGATTTGTTCTGGGGCACAGGCGATGCGGCCGGGCAACTGGCCGGGGACATGAAACAGCAGGGGCAAATCTGGATGCTCTGGCCAAAAGGCGCGCCGCTGCCGCAAGTGCCGCAGGTGGCGGATACAGAGAAGAAGTAACCCTTAGGATCTTTGTCGTTTGAACAATGGCTTTCGCGAGCAGGCTCGCTCCCACAGTTGGAATGCACATCCATGTGGGAGCGAGCCTGCTCGCGAAGAGGCCATCAGCAACATCGATAATCAAACAGACACAAAGAAGAACGAAGCAATCAACCCCATCCCCACAAACCACACCAGCGAGCGCAAGATCGCCCAGTCGGCCAGATAGCAAATGATGTACAGCAGGCGACTGGTGATAAACATCACCGCCAGCACATTCACTGTCACCAACTGCGCAGTCCCCACCAGATGCGCGACGAGCACCGCCGCGGCAAACGCCGGCATCACTTCAAAGCTGTTCAATTGCGCCGCATGCGCCCGCCGAGCCACACCATTCAGGCTTTCGAGAAAATCGCGCGGATCATGATTGTCACTCAGCCGGTAGCCACCGACAGCCTTGGCCACACCGGTGCAGACATACGGCAAAAATATCGCGATCAACACACACCACAGAGCCACCGTCATAACGCCGTCCTTTTTTCGAGTTATAGAATTCGCGGGCTGTCAGAACTTCATGATCAGCATGCCAATCAGCACCAGCCCACAGGCTAAGAGCCGCGGTCGGCCAAAAGGTTCTTTGAGGTAGCGCATACCGAACAGCACCACCAGGATCACGCTGATCTCACGCAACGCCGCCGCTTCGGCAATCGAGCCCAATTGCATTGCCCACAGCACCAGAGCGTAGCTGGCCAACACGCAGAAGCCCACCGCCAGACCGAGCTTCCATTGCTCGCGCCAGAACAGCATGAACGCCGGACGCTTGGCGACCCACGCCAGCAACGGAAACGGCCAGGCGCTGAGCAGCGTGACCCAGACCAGATAATCCAGCGGATGCGACCAGCGCCGCAGCGCCTGGCCATCGATGTAGGTGTAACAACCGATGCACAGGCCAATCAGCGCCACCACGGGCAGCATCGACCACGGCAAGTGCTTGCCACCACCGCCCTGCCAAAGCAGGCAGGCCATGCCCACCGGAATCAGCATGATCCCGAAGATCTGCTGGGTGGTGAGCACCTCACCGGCGAAGATCAGGGTCAGCGCCAGCACCACCAGCGGCGACAGTCCGCGCATCAGTGGATAGACCAGCCCCAGATCGCCCACCCGATACGCTTGAATCAACAAATAGCGATAGAGCAGTTCAAACGCCGCCGACGCCAGAATCCATGGCCAGATTTCCATGGGCGGCAGGCTCACAAACGGAAACGCGATGGCGACGACCAGCAGCGCCACGGTGTCCATGCACGCCACCACCAGCAGCCGCTCGGCGCTGAATTTGATCAACGTATTCCACGTCGCATGCAACAGCGCCGCCATCAATACCAAAGCTGTCGCCAGCACGTCTTGCTCCTTATTTTTATAATTCCCGTGTAGGAGCTGCCGAAGGCTGCGATCTTTTGATCCTGATTTTTAAGAGCAAGATCAAAAGATCGCAGCCTGCGGCAGCTCCTACAGTGAAAATCGATAATTCGAATAGTCAGATTATTGATTCGCGATGTGTCAGCAGCTGTTTATACTGCAAGCGACCACGCCGCACTCAGTTGCGCACAGAAAAATTCCAATAATTCCCGCCTGCACCGCCTCTCTCCGAGAACGGTCGATGGCCTGCGTACGCCTGATCACAGCGTCAAGACTACCGACAGAGACCTTGCGCATGCCACTCGCTTTGCTTGCCCTCGCTGTTGCCGCGTTCGGCATCGGCACTACTGAATTCGTCATCATGGGCCTGCTGCCCGACGTCGCCCGCGACCTCGCCGTGAGCATTCCCCACGCTGGTTTGTTGATCACCGGGTACGCGCTGGGCGTGGTTTTCGGCGCGCCGATCCTAGCGATCGGCACCGCCAACATGCCGCGCAAAGCGACATTGCTGGGCATGACGCTGATGTTCATCCTCGGCAACATCCTCTGCGCCCTCGCCCCGAACTACGCGACGCTGATGGCTGCACGCGTGGTCACGGCGCTGTGCCACGGTGCGTTTTTCGGCATCGGCTCGGTGGTTGCCGCCGGGCTCGTTGCGCCGAACAAACGTGCGCAAGCAATTGCGATGATGTTCACCGGCCTGACTTTGGCCAACGTCCTCGGCGTGCCATTGGGCACAGCGCTCGGCCAGTACGCCGGGTGGCGATCGACGTTCTGGGCAGTGTCGGTAATCGGCGTCATCGCCGCCCTCGCGCAGTGGTTCTGGCTGCCGAAACACATCCCGATGGACAAGGCCAACCTCGCCAGCGAGTTCAAAGTGCTGGGCAAGGTCAATGTGCTGCTGGCGCTGGGCATGAGCGTGCTGGCCTCGACCAGTCTGTTCAGCGTGTTCACCTACATCGCGCCGATCCTGCAGGACATCACCGGCGTCAGCCCGCATGGCGTGACCGTGATGTTGCTGTTGTTCGGCGTGGGCTTGACCGGTGGCAGCATGCTCGGTGGACGTCTGGCGGACAGCCGTTTGTTGCCTTCGCTGGTCGGTGTGGCGCTGGCGGTTGTGGTGATTCTGGCGGCGTTCAGTCAGACCAGCCGTTCGGTGGTACCCGCCGCAATCACGCTGGTGCTGTGGGGGATATTCGCTTTTGCGCTGTGCCCGATTTTGCAGTTGCTGATCATCGATCAGGCGCATGAGGCGCCGAATTTGGGTTCGACGTTGAACCAGAGTGCCTTCAATCTGGGTAACGCGGCGGGTGCATGGATTGGCGGGCTGGTGGTGGCCAGCGGTGCGGATCTGGCGGATCTGCCGTGGACGGGGGCGCTGGTCGGCGGGTTGACGGTGCTGACGGCGCTTTGGTTTATTTATCTGCAACGTCGGGGTGCGGTTGCGGTCAATGTGTCCGGCTAGCCCTCACCCTAACCCTCTCCCGGAGGGAGAGGGGACTGACCGAGGTGAATGTCGAGCTACGCCGACGTGAAACTTCGAGTCGAACTCAGGATTTGAATTCGACCAAGATCGGCTCCTTCTCCCTCCGGGAGAGGGCTGGGGTGAGGGAAGCTTGTGCCCTCAGCCACTGTCACCCCATCAAACCCTTGCGCCCAAGTATGGCCGCACCTCAAAAACCCCTCCATCCAAAGGACCCCGGATGCTTGAACTTGTCGCCGCTTTCATCTGCCTCACCACCCTCCTCACCTTCGTCAACTTCCGCTTCATCGGACTGCCGCCGACCATCGGCGTGATGGTCACCGCGCTGCTGTTCTCGCTGATCCTGCAAGGCCTGAGCGTACTCGGCTATCCCGGTCTTGAAGAACGCGTGCAGCAACTGATCGGCCAGATCGACTTCGGCGATCTGTTGATGAACTGGATGCTCTCGTTCCTGCTGTTCGCCGGCGCCTTGCACGTCAACCTCAACGACTTGCGCAGCTACCGCTGGCCGATTGGCCTGCTGGCGACCTTCGGTGTGTTGATCGCCACCACGGTGATCGGCAGCCTCGCCTTTTACATCTTTGCCCTGTTCGGCTGGCACGTGAGTTTCCTTTACTGCCTGCTGTTCGGCGCGCTGATTTCGCCCACCGACCCGATCGCGGTGCTCGGCGTGTTGCGTACCGCCAACGCCTCGAAACCACTGAAAACCACCATCGTCGGCGAGTCGCTGTTCAACGACGGCACGGCGGTTGTGGTGTTCACCGTGTTGCTCGGCATCGCCCAACTCGGCGAAACCCCGACCGTCAGCGCCACGGCCATGCTGTTCGTTCACGAAGCGATTGGCGGTGTGCTGTTCGGCGGGCTGATCGGTTACCTGGTCTATCGGATGATCAAAAGCATCGAGCAGCACCAGATCACCGTGATGCTGACGCTGGCGCTGGTCATCGGGGGTTCGGCGATGGCCACCGAGATTCATGTGTCAGCGCCGATCGCGATGGTGGTCGCCGGTCTGATCATCGGCAACGTCGGGCGCAATCTGGCGATGAACGAAATGACTCGTCGTTATCTCGACGGTTTCTGGGAATTGCTCGATGACATGCTCAACGCGCTGCTGTTCGCGCTGATCGGCATGGAGCTGTTGCTGCTGCCGTTCAACTGGTTGCACATGGCCGCGGCCGGTGTGTTGGCGGTGGCGATTCTGTTGTCGCGTCTGCTCACCGTCGCTCCGGCGATTCTGCTGCTACGGCGCTGGCGCACAGTGCCCGCCGGCACCATCCGCATTCTGACCTGGGGTGGTTTGCGCGGCGGTGTTTCGGTGGCACTGGCGCTGGCCCTGCCGCTGGGGCCGGAGCGCGATTTGCTGCTGAGCATCACCTACATCGTGGTGCTGTCGTCGATCCTGCTGCAGGGCCTGACCATCGGCAAACTGGTCAAGCATGCGACGCGCAATGAGCCGAAAGCGGCGACTGAATCTGTGCACTGACGCATCACCGTGGCGCCGTCTCGCGGGCAGTGCTCAGCACTGCCTCAACCTGCCCGGCAGCGTGTAACAGATGACTGTCAGCTCTGAACGCGCCAATCATTTGCAAGCCAATGGGCAACGCCCCGGTCTTGCGGACGAGAGGAAGGTTGATTTGCGGTAAGCCAAACGCTATCCAGAACTTGCTGAAATCGGATGGCCCCGTCGCGCCAAGCCCCAACGGCGCGACGATACCGCAGCTCGCACCCAGCACCGCGTCGAACGGTTGGAATATCGGCTCCAGCACCGCGGCTAACGTTGCCAAGCGTTTCTTCGCCGCTGACTCTTGCGCCCACGTCGTCAGACGGGCGCGCTCGATCATCGCCAGTAATTCCTCACTGAGTTGGTCAGGGTGCGCTTGCAGCTCCTTGGCCAGTGATCGGGCGCCCTCGCAATCGTTGATCAACAGATGATCATCGAATACCGACGCAAACTCTTCAGGCAGCACCACCTCAATGACTTGATGGCCCGCCATTCGCAAATCCTCAACAGCGCCTTCCAATGCTGTGGCTACCTCTTCATCAACCTGATCCCAACGCGCCGTACGACAGAAGCCGAACGTGCAAACGCTCTGTTGATGAGCAAGCGTCGGGAGACCGGGGATCAAGACTTGCGCCATCAGCTCGAGATCGCGCACCGAGCGGCCATACCAACCCACCGTGTCGAAACTCGGCGCCAATGGCTTTACCCCTTCCAGCGAAACCAGCCCGTACGAAGGTTTGAACGCATACAGACCGCAGTAGGATGCTGGCTTGATCAATGACCCGGCGGTCTGCGTGCCCAACGCGAGCGGAAAAAATCCGGCCGCCATCCCCGCTGCCGAGCCGGCACTAGAGCTTCCGGGTGTTCTGTCGAGATCATGCGGATTGCGAGTTGGCCCGGTGTGCATGTAAGCGAATTCGGTGGTGTGGGTCTTGCCCATGATCACCGCCCCGGCCTGGCGCAGCAGTGCGACGACATGGGCATCACGCGAAGGACGATTGTCCTCATAGATCGGCGAGTAGAAACGGGTCGGATGATCCACGGTGTCATAAATGTCCTTGACCCCCACCGGCACACCCGCCAGCAAGCCTTTCGCGTGACCGTTCTGCAGTTGGCGAGCCTGGCGGCGTACCTCTTCCGGGTCGAACGAAACAAACGCTTTTATGATGGGCTCGCGCGTATCGACGCATTCAAGAAAATACTCGGCAACGGTCTCCGCACCCACGTCAGCGCAGCGCACGCTTTCGGCAATGGCGGAGGCATCAGCCTGATCAAAATTGTGCATAAACACCCTGCAAGTCAGTGAAGCCCTTTATCTCAATCGGATTGCCGGCAGGATCCAGAAAAAACATCGTGGCTTGCTCACCAGGCTCTCCGGGAAAACGAATGTGTGGACGAAGCACAAATTGCACCTGGCTTTCGATCAAGCGCTCCTTCAACGCAACCCAGTCCAACATCTCTAGGATCACGCCGAGATGGGGCATCGGCACGTCATGCTCGCCGACTTTCCCGGTGTTGCTGACCGCAAAGGGTTCGCCCAAGTGCAACGACAATTGATGGCCGAAAAAATCGAAATCGACCCACGTCTCGGTACTGCGACCTTCTTTACACCCCAGCAAACCTCCATAAAAATCGCGGGAAACCTGCAAATCGCGGACGTGCATAGCGAGATGAAAAATCGACTGCATAAAGAACTCCTGACGATCACCGGACGATGGAAACAGCGGAATGCTTGAAGACTGTGCGGTTTGGATCAAAAGAGATAGCCTGTAATTCTTACTGCTATCGAAAGCATTTCTTATGGACACGCGATATTTAAAGAGCCTGATCACCGTCGTCGAATGCGGCTCGATCGCCCATGCTGCGCGAATTGAAGGACTGACGGCCGCCGCAATCAGCCAGCGCATTCTCGCGCTCGAACGGCAACTCGGTTTTGAGCTGTTATCCCGCGTCGGGCATGCCGCTAAGCCGAGTCAGGCCTGTCTCGGTCTGTTGCCCAGAGCCAGAGGTATCGTCCGTGAAGTGGCCTTATTGGCGGGAGACGCTGACGGCGCGGGGCTGACCGGACAGTTGCGAATCGGCGCGATTTCCACGGTTCTGACCGGGCTGATGCCGGAAGCATTGCGCGCGCTGACCGTGTCGGCGCCGGGTTTGACGCCGGTGATCGTGCCGGGAACATCGCGATCGCTGTATCAGGCACTTCTCTCAGGCGAGGTGGACGCGGCGATCCTCGTCGCTCCGCCGTTCGAATTGCCCAAAGCCCTGCAAGCGGTGTCCCTGCGCAAGGAACCGCTGGTGTTTCTGTCGAAAGAAAAGTCCTCGATCAGCATCCCTGCGCAACTCATGAGCCAGCCCTACATCCGTTACGACCCGGACGCCTGGGGCGGACGCTACGCCGAGCAATATCTGGCGGATCAAGGATTGAAGCCGACACCGATGGTCGATCTGGATGCGCTGGAGACCATTGCCATGCTCGTCACGGGCGGCATGGGTGTGAGCCTCGTGCCCTATTGGTCCGGTTTTGAGCAATGGGGCCATCAATGCGCAGTGAGCCAGATTGGCAATGATCGCTATGACCGCGAGATCGCGCTGATCAGCCCGGCCCAGACCGATCGGCCAAACATGATCAGCGCTTTGTGCGCGGCACTTTCAACGACCACGCCTCATCGCTCGGAATCCTTCTTCGACTCGCCTTGATCCTCATCAGGGCCGCTGGATTTCGGCGTCCCGCTCTCACTGCGAATCTGCGCGTGGCTGATCAACGCAAAGATAAAACTGCCGCCGATGATATTCCCCGCCAGCGTCGGCCCGGCGAAGACCATCCAGAAATCACTCCACGGCAACTCGCCGGCAAACACCAGGTACGAAACCTCCGCCGAACCGACGACGATGTGGGTGAAGTCGCCGAGCGCCATCAGGTAGGTGATGAGGATGATGATCCACATCTTCGCGCTCTCCATGGACGGGATCATCCAGACCATGGTGGCGATCATCCAGCCGGAGACGATGCCTTTGGCGAACATCTGGCTGGCGTGGTTTTCCATGACCTTGCGGCCAATTTCGAGGAAGGCGTGATCGGTCTTGGTGTCGAAGATCGGCAGTTCGAGCATCACGTACGCCACCAGAATCGTGCCGCAGAGGTTGCCGACCAGCACCACCGTCCACAGACGAATCAGCCGGCCGAAGTTTTGAAGGGTCGGTTTGGTCATGACCGGCAGCACGGCGGTCAGGGTATTTTCGGTGAACAGTTGCTGGCGGGCGAGGATCACCGCGAGGAAACCGGCGCAGTAGCCGAAACTGGCGATCACTTTGAATTCGTCACCGTCGGGCAGGCGCGAGTTGAGCAGGCCCATGCCCATCAGCGACAGGCCCATGGTCAACCCGGCCGCCAGCGCCGACCACCAGAGTGCGGCGATGCTGCGCTCCAGCTCCTGATCGCCTTGCGAGCGGATGATTTCATGCAGAACGGCCGCGCGGGGCGGCTGGTTTTTCTCGACTTCGTGCTGTTCTTTGGCCGAGAGATCGGGGGTCTTGCCGTCGGTAGGGGTGGTCATGGCGTGGGAACCGTGGGGGTGGTGTTTAGCTACGACCCTCGCGGCTTGGAATACGTTCTGTAGGCGCCACGCAAATCCTGCGTCGGACATGTAGGAGCTGCCGAAGGCTGCGATCTTTTGATCTTGCCTCTATAAAACAAGATCAAAAGATCGCAGCCTTCGGCAGCTC
>NZ_JASCPK010000279.1:0-2871 GCF_029959385.1 Pseudomonas sp. PS01303 | reverse complement strand
CCCACAGGGGTACGCATTCCAAATGTGGGAGCGAGCTTGCTCGCGAAGACGGCCTCACTTGCGGCAGAGATGTATCTGAAGAAACTCATAAGAAAAGCAGCCTGAGGAGATCCCCATGAACGCAGCCGTAGACGTTCTGCAATCAACCCATCAGCACATCAACCGCGATCGCCTCTGGGCCTCGCTCATGGAGCTGGCCAAGCTCGGCGCCACGGTCAAGGGCGGGGTCTGTCGCCTGGCCCTGACCGACCTCGACCGCCAGGCCCGCGACCTGTTCGTGCAATGGTGCAAGGACGCCGGGTGCAGCGTCACGGTCGATGCCGTCGGCAACATCTTTGCCCGCCGGCCGGGGCGCAATCCCGACCTGCCGCCAGTGATGACCGGCAGCCACATCGACACGCAACCCACCGGTGGCAAGTTCGACGGCTGCTTCGGTGTGCTCGCTGGCGTCGAGGTTCTGCGCACACTCAACGACCTCGGCGTGGAAACCGAAGCGCCGCTGGAAGTGGTGGTCTGGACCAACGAAGAAGGCTCACGCTTCGCGCCATGCATGATGGGCTCCGGCGTGTTCGCCGAAAAATTCACCCTCGAAGAAACGCTGGCCAAGGTCGATGCCGAGGGCATCACGGTCGGCGAAGCACTCAATGCGATCGGCTACGCCGGCCCGCGCAAAGTCAGCGGGCATAAGGTCGGCGCCTACTTCGAAGCACACATCGAACAAGGCCCGATCCTTGAAGACGAACAGAAAACCATCGGCGTGGTGCTCGGTGCGCTGGGGCAGAAGTGGTTCGACCTCAAACTGCGCGGCGTCGAGGCCCACGCCGGCCCAACCCCGATGCACCTGCGCAAAGATGCACTGGTCGGCGCCTCGGTCATCGTCGGCGCCGTCAACCGCGCCGCCCTCGGCCATCAACCGCACGCCTGCGGCACGGTCGGCTGCCTGCAAGCCTATCCCGGCTCGCGCAACGTCATTCCCGGCGAAGTGCGCATGACCCTCGATTTCCGGCATCTGGAACCGGCACGGCTGAATTCGATGATTGCTGAAGTGAAGCAGGTCATCGAAGCGACTTGTGAGGAACATGGCCTGACTTATGAACTGTCCCCCACCGCCGACTTCCCGCCGCTGTATTTCGAAAACGGCTGCGTGGAAGCGGTGCGCGGCGCGGCGAAAGGCTTGGGGTTGTCGCACATGGACATCGTCAGCGGCGCTGGCCACGACGCAATCTTCCTCGCCGAACTTGGGCCAGCGGGGATGATTTTCGTGCCGTGTGAAGGCGGGATCAGCCACAACGAAATCGAGAATGCCGCGCCGGATGATCTGGCGGCTGGGTGTGCGGTGTTGTTGCGGGCGATGCTCGCGGCTTCGGCGGCGGTGGCAGCCGGTAAAGCCGCCGCATAAACATCAACAGATCGCAGCCCTGTGTAGGAGCTGCCGCAGGCTGCGATCTTTTCCTGTCACCCGAATGTCATGAAAATGTGCGACGTTGCCGCCCATGAAAATCATCACCTCCGGCGCGTCCTATCTGGACATCGACGCCTACGCCTGCTGCATCGCCTACGCCGAATTACTCAATCTGCAAGGCATCCCCGCCCGCGCCGTCAGCAGCGCAAAACCCAACACCAGCGTCTCGAAAACCGTGCTTGATTGGGGTCGCGCTTTTCAAACGCATGAACCATCGCTGACTGACGAATTCATCTTGGTCGACGTATCCGACTATCACCATTTCGATCCACTGGTCGTGCTCGATCAGGTCGTGGAAGTCATCGACCATCATCCAGGTTACGAAAATTACTGGGCAAAGAAACTCGGTTCAGCCGCCGACATCCGCCCGATCGGCGCTGCGGCAACTCAGGTCTTTCAGCGTTGGCAGATCTCAGACTTGCTAGCAAAAATCAGCGAACAAAGTGCCGCACTGTTGGCCACCGCGATCCTCGACAACACCCTGAACTTCACCAGCCAGATGACCACCGCAGCGGACATCGACGCCTACGCCGAACTCGCGTTTCGGGCGAAACTCGCGACCGACTGGCCCGAGAAATACTTCCTCGAATGCCAGGCCAGCATCGAATCTGACCTTGCCGATGCCTTGGCAGCCGACCTGAAACGCCTGAAACCCGAAAGCAATCTGCCGCAAGTCTTCGCACAAATGACCGTGTGGGATGCCGATGCGTTGCTGCAAAAGCATCGGCCAGCGATCAGCCAATGGATGGCGGAGCAGGGCGATGACTGGATGCTGAATGTCATCAGCATCCGCGACCGGAAAAGTTGCTTGCTGGCAGACCCGGTGTTGAGCCAACGCAAACTCAATCGTCTGCTGACACTGGACTGGCACGCCGGCATGGCCGTCCACGCACCCTCAATCCTGCGCAAAGAACTACTCAAACTGGGCCTACACACAAACCTGTAGGAGCCGAGCTTGCTCGCGAAGGCGTCGTGTCAGGCAAATCACATCTGCCTGACACAATGCCTTCGCGAGCAAGCTCAGCTCCTACAAGGGTTAGCGATTAATCCAGGGTGAGGTTTTTTGTTCGGCGGTCATTGCCCTGCGGATTACCGATATCCAGCAACCGCCTCTCCACCAACACATTTTCCAGCGCCTGACGCTCGAACGGCGCCATTTGGTGTTCGCGCTTTTTCAGCTCCAGCAAAATGGGGCTGGACCAGGTGCGGTAGGTCTGTTCGATCGTGCGACGCGACGTCATCAGTCTCTCCTTGATCAAGAGCCCAGGGGCTCAGTCCGATGAGGGAGTAACGTTAGACGACAAACCCGGAAGGCGCGAATACGACGATCCCGTGTAGGAGCTGCCGAAGGCTGCGATCTTTTGACTTGGTTTTTTAAAAGACAAGATCAAAAGATCGCAGCCTTCGGC
>NZ_JASCPK010000278.1:0-2873 GCF_029959385.1 Pseudomonas sp. PS01303 | reverse complement strand
GCCGAAGGCTGCGATCTTTTGATCTTGTTGTTAAGGATCAAGATCAAAAGATCGCAGCCTTCGGCAGCTCCTACAGGTTTCTCTTTCTGCCCAACAATAATCACAACATCGGGACTTCACATGAAAGCCTTGCCCCTGTTCGCCCTGAGTTTCTTGAGCGCGCTGCCCTTGAGCAGCCAGGCGATCCCTTTGAACGATGACTTTGCTGTGTTGGTGGATCTCACTTTAGCCAGCGACTACCGCACCCGTGGCATCTCGCAAACCCAGAATGACCCTGCCGTGCAGGCCGGTCTGACCCTTGCCCACAGCAGCGGTCTGTACCTCGGCGCGTGGAGCTCGAACGTCGATTTTGGCGGCGGCCTGAAAACCCGGCAGGAAGTCGATTACTACGCCGGATGGCTGTGGCAGGCGACCGAGGATGTCAGCCTCGATCTGGGCTACATCAAGTACGCCTACCCCAAGGAAAGTCAGTTCAACCAGAGCGAGGTCTACGGGATTCTCGGCGTGTACGGGGTGAAACTGGCGGCGTATTACTCCAACGATGCGCCGGGGATCGATAGCAAGCAAAACTCGCTGTACACGTACATTGGTTATGAAACTGAGTTGCCGTACGACTCGGGATTGAAGCTGCGTTACGGCAATATGGATTTCAAGGATCCGCATTTGTATTCGGCGTCCGGCAGCGCTGAAGACTCGTACCGCGAATGGGAGGTGAAACTCACCCACAATCTTGCCGGCGTTGTGTTGGGCCTGAGTTACATCGACACGAACCTCTCACAGAGCCAATGCCTGAGTAACTGGGGCTTCAAGGACGTCTGCACCGCGACCGTCGTCGCGAGCGTCAGCAAATCCTTCTGACAAATCGATCCGCTGTAGGAGCAAAGCTTGCTCGCGAAGGCGTCATGTCAGCCGACATTTTTGCTCACTGATACGACGCCTTCGCGAGCAAGCTCTGCTCCTACAGGGGCGGCGGTGTTTTCTGTAGTTGTTACAGGATGTTTACGGATTTTTTACTATTGTTCTTCTACAGTTACACGCGCAACCGTGTGTGTTTTCTATTTGAGTAGAGGAAAAATACGAATGGCTTTGGGCAACGGACTGCGTTTACCGTCCATCACTTCTACCCGACTGGTGCTGTTGTTTTCCTTGGCACTGGTCGCGCTGTACAACCTGGCGACGTGGAAGGCGCTGGGCACGCTGATCACCCTGCAAGGCGCGCACAAACTGGCGTTTCTCGCCTCATTCGGGCTGTTTTTGTGGGCCGCCATCACCCTGCTGCTGACGTTGGTGTCGTTCCGCTGGACACTGAAACCGGCGCTCACCGTGGTCGCCCTGCTCTCGGCCTGCGCCGCGTATTTTATGAATGAATACGGGATCACCATCGACACGGTGATGATCCAGAACGTCTTCGAAACCAACCCGTCCGAAGCCACCGCGCTGTTCAACGGCAAATTGTTGACCTATGTGCTGCTGCTCGGCGTACTGCCGGCGGTGTTGATCTGGCGTTGGCCGGTGAGTTATCGGCCGTTCTTTCGCGGGTTGCTCAACAAGGTTCTGGTGATCATCGGCTGCGTGCTGGTAATCGCCGCATCGGTGGGCACGTTCTATTCGACCTACGCGCCGATCTTTCGCGAAGAAGACAAGCTCACCCACTTCATTAACCCGACCAACTACATCTACGCGATCAGCAAATACACCAAGCAACGCCTGGGCATCAAAAAGCACTTCGTGGTGCAAGCCATCGGTGAGGACGCGGTGATGAACACCAAAGCGGCCAGCCGCGAGAAAAAATCGCTGATGGTGTTTGTCGTCGGCGAAACCGCCCGCGCCGATCATTTCTCGCTGAACGGTTATGAACGCGAGACCAATCCCGAGCTGAGCAAACTCGACATTCTCAACTTCACTCAAGTGCATTCCTGCGGCACGTCGACGGCGGTGTCGGTGCCGTGCATGTTCTCGATGTTTCCGCGTGAGGATTACAGCGACAAGAAAGGCAAGACCTACGAAGGCCTGCTCGACATTCTTCAACGGGTTGGCGTGCAAGTGTTGTGGCTGGACAACAACAGCGACTGCAAAGGCACCTGCCTGCGCGTGCCGCACCGTGACATCGCGAAGAATCAACCGGGGCCGTTCTGCGACGGCAACAACTGCCTCGACGAAGCATTGCTGCAAGACCTGCAAAGCTATATCGATAGCCTCAAGGGCCACGCGATCATCGTCCTGCACGCCGACGGCAGCCACGGCCCGGAATACTACGAGCGCTATCCGCAAGCGCTGGAGCGCTTTAAACCGATCTGCCACACCAATCAGTTGGGCAGTTGCAGTCGCGATGAACTGGTGAATGTCTACGACAACACGATTCTGTATACCGACCATTTCCTCGCCAAGGTGATCGAGTTGCTCAAGCGCAATCAGGCGACGCTGGATACGTCGATGATTTATGTGTCCGATCACGGCGAATCACTGGGTGAGAACGGCCTGTATCTGCATGCGGCGCCGTATGCATTGGCGCCGGAAGCGCAGACGCATGTGCCGATGGTGATGTGGTTTGGTGATCACACACTGGCCAATGAAGGGATTGACCGCGGTTGCTTGCAGGGCAAGACCGGGGAAGCCGGTTTGAGCCACGACAACCTGTTTCATTCGGTGCTCGGGTTGTTTGAAGTGAAGACGTCGCTGTATCAACCGGGGCTGGATATTTTCCACGGCTGCCGGCCCTCAATGACAGCCGCGCAATAACCCGACTGGCTGATTGCTGATTGGCAATGATCAATGTAGGAGCTGCCGAAGGCTGCGATCTTTTGATCTTGATTATAAAAAACAGGATCAAAAGATCGCAGCCTTCGGCAGCTCCTACAGGGATTGTCATAGGT
>NZ_JASCPK010000277.1:0-3064 GCF_029959385.1 Pseudomonas sp. PS01303 | reverse complement strand
TGATCTGACCTGTAGGAGCTGCCGATGGCTGCGATCTTTTGATTTTGCTTTTATAAGATCAAAAGATCGCAGCCTTCGGCAGCTCCTACACGGTGGGCTCTTGTGCCTATTCGGAACGCTGATTATCCGGCAACACGCTAACCTATAAGACCGCACCGCGCTTGTGAGCAATCGGGCGCGCCATTAGATTAGCCAATGATGTCTGGCCTCCAAAATAAGCAGAAGGGATAAGCATGGCGCTTACTGACCAGTCCACCCGTATCCGCTCTGGCGAAGAACTTGATGCCAGCCTGATCGATCCGTACCTCAAGGCGCATATTCCGGGCCTGAGCGGCACGCCTGCGATCAGCCAGTTTCCCGGCGGCGCGTCGAACCTGACCTACCTGCTGGAATACCCGGAACAGGAATTCGTCCTGCGCCGCCCGCCGTTCGGCCACAAGGCCAAATCCGCCCACGACATGGGCCGTGAATTCCGCATCCTCAATCAATTGCGTGACGGTTTCCCGTATTGCCCGAAAGCCTACGTGCACTGCACCGACGAGTCGGTGATCGGCGCCGAGTTCTACGTCATGGAGCGCGTCAACGGCATCATCCTGCGTTCAGAACTGCCGCCGGAACTGGGCCTCGATTCGGCAAAAACCGAAGCGCTGTGCAAGAGCTTTATCGACCGTTTCGTCGAGTTGCACCGTGTCGACTACAACGCCTGCGGCCTCGGCGATCTGGGCAAACCGGAAGGCTACGTCGCCCGCCAGATCAAAGGCTGGAGCGAGCGCTACGAAAAAGCCCTGACCCCGGACGCACCGCTCTGGGAGGCGGTGAAAGCCTGGCTCAACGACAAGATGCCGGCCGACCATCCGACCTCGAGCATCGTCCATAACGACTATCGCTTCGACAACGTCATCCTCGACCCGAACAACCCGATGCAGATCATCGGCGTGCTCGATTGGGAACTGACCACCCTCGGTGATCCGCTGATGGATCTGGGCAACACCCTCGCCTATTGGATTCAGGCCGACGACCCGGCGCCGGTGCAACTGATGCGCCGCCAGCCGAGCCACGCACCGGGCATGTTGACCCGCCGTGAGTTCGTCGATTACTACGCCGAACGCTCGGGCATCCAGATCGACAATTTCGACTTCTACTACACCTACGGCCTGTTCCGCCTGGCCGGCATCGTGCAGCAGATCTACTACCGCTTCTACCACGGCCAGACCCAGGACAAACGCTTCGCGCAGTTCATTCACATGAACAAACTGCTGGAGCAGATGAGCCTGCAAGTCATCGCGAAATCGAGCCTCTGACGGCCCACACCAAGGAACCCCTATGTCCAAGACTCAGTTGTTCGACCTCGACGGCAAAATCGCTTTCGTCTCCGGCGCCAGCCGTGGCATCGGCGAAGCCATCGCCAAACTGTTGGCCCAGCAAGGCGCCCACGTCATCGTCTCGAGCCGCAAACTCGACGGCTGCCTGCACGTCGCCGACGCGATCATCGCGGCCGGCGGCAAAGCCACTGCAGTGGCCTGCCACATCGGTGAAATGGAGCAGATTGCCCAAGTGTTCGCCGGCATCAAAGAACAGTTCGGTCGCCTCGATATTCTGGTCAACAACGCCGCGACCAACCCGCAATTCTGCAACGTGCTGGACACCGATCTCGGCGCGTTCCAGAAGACCGTCGACGTGAACATTCGTGGCTACTTCTTCATGTCCGTTGAAGCCGGCAAGCTGATGCGCGAAAACGGTGGCGGCAGCATCATCAACGTTGCGTCGATCAACGGTATTTCGCCGGGGATCTTCCAGGGCATCTACTCGGTGACCAAGGCTGCGGTGATCAACATGACCAAGGTCTTCGCCAAGGAATGCGCGCAGTTCGGCATCCGCTGCAACGCCCTGCTGCCGGGCCTGACCGACACCAAATTCGCCTCGGCGCTGGTGAAGAACGACGCGATTCTCAAGCAGGCACTGACGCAGATTCCGCTCAAGCGCGTGGCCGATCCGAGCGAAATGGCCGGTGCGGTGCTGTACCTCGCCAGCGATGCATCGAGCTACACCACCGGCGTAGCGCTGAATGTCGACGGTGGTTTCCTCTCCTGATCCCGCTCAAACCCTGAACGGATCCTGCCCCTGTAGGAGCTGCCGCAGGCTGCGATCTTTTGATTTTCGTGGATCAAGATCAAAAGATCGCAGCCTTCGGCAGCTCCTACAGTTTTTTTCAAGCAATGGATCTATTGGGTGACGCAACGGGTGGTGGTGATGTGGCGAGTCACCTGCTCGTCGATGTACATGTCACCGACCACCTCGGTGCTTTCCTGAATCTGACAAGTGCGTTCCGGCGGCGGAGGCGGCGCCACGGGCGGAGGCGGCGGAGGACTGGCACAACCGGCCAACACACCAAAAATAACCAAAGGCAACACGCGTTTCCCAAGACTGTTCATAGGACGACCCGCGAAAAATGAGCGACAAACTCCCGCTACCCAACCGACCACGAGAGACCTGACCACTCATTCTTTATAGCCGAGGTGAGTGCAAGCGCCAGTGAAATGGCTGGATTGGGGGAATGGGGCTGTCGATTTTGAGGTGGGGATCGCGATTGGATTGCCTGTGCGAGCGCGGTCGCGAGCAGGCCTGGCTTCTACAACAGCAAGATCAAAAGATCGCAGCCTTCGGCAGCTCCTACACAGAATGAGCGCAAGGTTGGCTGCCGCGTATATTCTGAAAGCCCCTCACCCTAGCCCTCTCCCGGAGGGAGAGGGGACTGACCGAGGTGTTTGGGCAAGTTACGCCGACGTGAAATACCGCGCCGAACAAAAATCCCGAAAAGCCCAAAAATCAGCTCCCTCTCCCTCGGGAGAGGGCTGGGGTGAGGGGCAAAAACACCACAAATCCAAAGCCATACACGCCTGCTCTTCACCACTCAATAGGCCGAGTGTCAGCTCGCCTGCTTTTGATCTTAGAGCCCGTCGGGAGGCTGAGTGGAGGGATTCATACGGGGAAAGCATCGAGAGGAGGTGCAGCGAAGCAAACCGTAGGCGATGCCCCCGGATGAACCCGGAGCGAAGGAACCCGA
>NZ_JASCPK010000276.1:0-3066 GCF_029959385.1 Pseudomonas sp. PS01303 | reverse complement strand
GATTTATCCCCGATGGCCTGCGCAGCAGGCCCCCTTCTCTTTCAGATCAAAAGAGGGGCCGCTGCGCGCCCCATCGGGGATAAATCCCCTCGCCACAGATAAATCCCCTCGCCACAGTTATTCCTCCCACCACGAATGTTCTGGTGTTAACCCCGAGTTAATTCGTAAGGAACACACTCGCTTTCGAGTTCTGCTTCATGGACGAACGGCTCCGACTTGTTCAGTAGGAGGCACCATGAAAACCACGACTGTAATGCTTGCCGGGCTGCTAGCCCTTGGCTCTGCCAGCGCTTTTGCCGAAGGGGGCGCCGAACGCATGCGCTACTACTTCAACAACTTCCCCGTTCACCACGCGCAAAGCGAACAGGTGAGCGACGCCAAGACCAAAGAACTGCGGGTTCCCGACGACCAGACGGCCCAAGTGACCGAGTCTTATCGCAACTGAATCACCGATGGACCTGCGAGGACTGTGCTCCGGTCACCGCAGATGACAGTTGGGCGCCCTGTTGGGGCGCCTTTTTTTATGCCTGCAAATCCTTGATCCAGAACAGCATGCGGCCGTGCTCCGGGTTGAACATCCCCGGGGCAAAACCGAATTTGCGGTAAGAGCCCTGGGCGATATCGTTGCCTTCGAGCACTTCAAGGGTGATCTTGCAGCAGCCACGCTGGCGGGCGATGTCCTCGACCTTGCGCAGCATCTTCTGGCTTAAGCCGAGACCGCGAAACTTGTTCACCACCGCCACATCGTGAACGTTGACCAGCGGTCGGCAGGCGAACGTCGAAAAGCCTTCAAAGCAGTTCACCAAACCGGCCGGCTCACCGCCAACGAACGCCAGCACGCTGAACGCATGCGGTCGCCGGGCCAGCTCTTCCGGCAGGCGTTGCAGCAGCTCGGGGGCAATCGGATGACCGCCGCCCATGGGATCTTCTGCATAGTTGTTGAGTACCACGCCGATGGCCTCGGCATGCACTGGATTGGTGTAACTGGCCTGAAGTACAAGAATTTCTGCGGAATCCATTTCCATCCCCAAACACACAACCCCGGCGCGCAAAGTGCGCACTGATAGGCTGCCTGACCTTAGCGCGAGCACGGTGTTGTCGACAAGATCAAAAGATCGCAGCCTTCGGCAGCTCCTACATGGACCCCATTCCCCTGTAGGAGCTGCCGAAGGCTGCGATCTTTTGCTTTTGAAAAATCAATGCCCCCAAATCAGCTCTTCCGTCCAGCCGAGTTCGGCGAAGTCTTCAGCCCGCAACCTGGCCTCTCCCGCGCAGAAAAACTCGTCCAGTTGCGGCGGCTTCACCGCGGTATCAGTGAGCATCGTATGCACCTGCCCACGATGATGAATCTGATGTTCAAACAGATGCGAAAGCATGCGCAATCGGCTGTCATGTTGCGGCGTGTCGCGGGCGATGGTGACGATTCGGCTCAGATCGACATCGCGCATCTGCTCGCAATAGGCGATCAGCCGACGATCCACATGCGCCTGTTCTTCGCGCAGGGACGCAGCCTCGGTAAACGGCTCGTCCTGATTGAAAAACACGTAGCAATCCGGGTGCGGTTCGTCACCGCGCAACTCGCGTTCCAGCGCGTCGACATAGAACCAGTCGCAAGTGAGGATGTGATTGAGGGTCAGACGAATACTGGGGAAAAAACTGATGCGCGGCGCGGCGAGATCCGCGTCATCGAGCTGCATCCAGGCCTTGGCCAGACGATGGTTGGCCCAGGCATTTTGATAGGCCATGGTCAGCAAATGATGGGACAGCGGCTGGGTCATGTTGGCGCCCTCTTCACTCACGCTTCGGCAAAGCGCTGCAATTGCATCTCCTGCAAACGGCTGAGGGTGCGACGGAACGGGAATTCCAGATAACCCTCGGTGTACAGCGCATCCATTGGCACTTGCGCCTCAATGTACAGCGGCACCTTGCGGTCGTAGCACTCGTCGACCAAGGCGATGAAGCGCCGTACACCGTCGTCATGCACCGACAACTGCGGCAACTCGCGATCCCCCGCCGCCACGCGCTCGGCGTTGTCCTCGGTGCCACGGGCAATGCGCCCTTCGCGTTTCTGCGCGCTAAGGTTGGGCACCTCGCTCAACAGAATAGCCTGATAGGCATCACACAGCGCGATGAAATCCATGGCGGCGAACGGTTGCTCGCAGAGATCGGCGTAGCGACACCAGAGCACCGTCGCACTGGCCTGCACTACGTTCAGCACGCGGTGGCCGACGGCAACGGGTTCGGCGCTGGCGGGTTGCCCGGCGTTCAGTGTCTGAAACACCTCATCCAGCGCGCTGCCCTGCTCCGGCGTGGCGACGAAGTAGCGCTGCAGCCCGGTGCCGGGGTGCAGACGATGGTCTTCGGCGCCGTTCACCGGCACCACCTGCATGTGCGCCTTGATCGAAGCGATTGCCGGCGTGAAGCGATCACGGTTGAAGCCATCCGCGTACAGATCATCCGGCGGCAGATTGGATGTGCAAACCACCACCACGCCTTCGTCGAACATCACTTGAAACAGCCGACCGAGAATGATCGCGTCGCCGATGTCGTTGACAAACAGTTCGTCGAAACACAGCACCCGCACTTCGGCTGCCAGTTCCTTGGCCAGCGCGCGCAACGGGTCGGCGATACCGGTCAACTGGAACGAACGCTGATGCACCCAGCCCATGAAATGATGGAAATGCTGTCGCCGCGCCGGCACGCGCAGGCTTTGATAGAACTGATCCATCAGCCACGTTTTGCCCCGCCCGACCGGGCCCCACAGGTACACGCCGGTGACCGACTTGGCCCCGGCGTGCAAAGCTTCGTGGCATTTTTGCAACGCCCAGACGGCGTGCTCCTGAGCTTCATCCTGGAAGAAGCCCTTGTGCTCGATGGCGTGTTGCCAGGCGCTGAGGGGGGAGTCGAAAGTCATGCGCGGGATTATGCCACGACCGCCTTAAAAACGGACTCATCGCCGTTACCCAACCAGGCTTGAGAGCACTGCAAAACCCTGTAGGAGCCGAGCTTGCTCGCGAAGGCGGCGTATCAGTCGACGCATGAATTGACTGATCCACCGCCTTCGCG
>NZ_JASCPK010000275.1:0-3132 GCF_029959385.1 Pseudomonas sp. PS01303 | reverse complement strand
GCCTGCTCGCGAACGGGTGTGTCAGTTGCTCCATCCGTCGACTGATACACCCCCTTCGCGAGCAGGCTCGCTCCCACAAGGGAATGCCTTTGTAATCTTATTCTGGATTTCCCCATGAGTTCTGTTGCTGTGTTCAGCAAGGCCTCGCCGTTCGATGCATTGCAGCGCTGGCTACCAAAACTGGTGCTGGCGCCGAGCATGTTCATCGTTCTGGTGGGCTTCTATGGCTACATCCTGTGGACGTTCGTGCTGTCGTTCACCACCTCGACTTTCCTGCCCAACTACAAGTGGGCCGGTCTGGCGCAATACGCGCGGTTGTTCGACAACGATCGCTGGTGGGTCGCGAGCAAAAACCTCGCGGTGTTCGGCGGCATGTTCATCGGCATCACCTTGGTGATCGGTGTGTTGCTGGCGGTGTTCCTCGACCAGCGCATCCGTCGCGAAGGCTTTATCCGCACCATTTACCTGTACCCGATGGCGCTCTCGATGATCGTCACCGGTACCGCGTGGAAATGGCTGCTCAACCCGGGCATGGGCCTGGACAAATTGTTGCGTGACTGGGGCTGGGAAGGCTTCCGTCTCGACTGGCTGATCGACCCTGATCGCGTGGTGTATTGCCTGGTGATCGCTGCTGTCTGGCAAGCCTCGGGCTTCATCATGGCGATGTTCCTCGCCGGCCTGCGTGGCGTTGATCAATCGATCATCCGTGCCGCCCAGATCGATGGCGCGAGCATGCCGATGATCTACTGGAAAGTCGTGCTGCCAAGCCTGCGTCCGGTGTTCTTCAGTGCCGTGATGATTCTGGCGCACATCGCGATCAAGAGCTTCGACCTGGTCGCGGCAATGACCGCTGGTGGTCCGGGTTACTCCTCCGACCTGCCCGCGATGTTCATGTATTCCTTCACCTTCAGTCGCGGCCAGATGGGCATGGGTTCGGCCAGTGCGATTCTGATGCTCGGTGCGATCCTCGCGATCATCGTGCCTTACCTGTATTCCGAGCTGAGGACCAAGCGCAATGACTAGTCTCGCTGCCAAACCTGCTATCAGCCTGAGTCGCATCGCGATCTACGCGGTGCTGATCCTCGCTGTCCTGCTTTATCTGGTGCCGCTGGTGGTGATGTTGCTGACCAGCTTCAAGACCCCGGAAGACATCAGCACCGGCAACCTGTTGAGCTGGCCGACCGTGGTCAGCGGCATCGGCTGGGTCAAGGCCTGGGCCACGGTTGACGGTTACTTCTGGAACTCGATCAAGATCACCGTTCCGGCCGTGATCATCTCCACCGCCATCGGTGCGTTGAACGGTTATGTGCTGTCGTTCTGGCGCTTCCGTGGTTCGCAGTTGTTCTTCGGTCTGCTGTTGTTCGGTTGCTTCCTGCCGTTCCAGACCGTGCTGCTGCCGGCCTCGTTCACCCTCGGCAAAATGGGCCTGGCGAGCACCACCACCGGCCTGGTGTTTATCCACGTGGTTTACGGTCTGGCGTTTACTACGCTGTTCTTCCGTAACTACTACGTGAGCATTCCGGATGCGCTGGTGAAAGCCGCACGTCTGGATGGCGCGGGTTTCTTCACGATTTTCCGCCGCATCATTCTGCCGATGTCGACGCCGATCATCATGGTCTGCCTGATCTGGCAATTCACCCAGATCTGGAACGACTTCCTGTTCGGTGTGGTGTTCTCCAGCGGTGATTCGCAACCGATCACGGTGGCGCTGAACAACCTGGTCAACACCAGCACCGGCGCCAAGGAATACAACGTTGATATGGCAGCGGCGATGATCGCCGGCCTGCCGACCCTGCTGGTCTATGTGGTCGCAGGCAAGTATTTCGTGCGCGGGCTGACGGCCGGCGCAGTCAAGGGGTAATCATGGCAACGCTCGAACTTCGCAACGTAAACAAAACCTACGGTGCCGGCCTGCCGGACACCCTGAAGAACATCGAACTGTCGATCAAGGAAGGCGAATTCCTGATCCTCGTCGGCCCGTCGGGCTGCGGCAAATCGACGTTGATGAACTGCATCGCCGGTCTGGAAACCATCACTGGCGGCGCGATCATGATCGGTGATCAAGACGTCAGCGGCATGAGCCCGAAGGATCGCGACATCGCCATGGTGTTCCAGTCCTACGCGCTGTACCCGACCATGAGCGTGCGCGAGAACATCGAGTTCGGCCTGAAGATTCGCAAGATGCCTCAGGCGGCGATCGACGAAGAAGTCGCGCGCGTGGCAAAACTTCTGCAGATCGAACACTTGCTCAATCGCAAGCCGGGGCAGCTCTCCGGTGGTCAGCAACAGCGTGTGGCAATGGGCCGTGCACTGGCGCGCCGTCCGAAGATTTATCTGTTTGACGAACCGTTGTCCAACCTCGACGCCAAACTGCGCGTCGAGATGCGCACCGAAATGAAACTGATGCACCAGCGCCTGAAAACCACCACGGTCTACGTGACCCACGACCAGATCGAAGCAATGACCCTGGGCGACAAAGTGGCGGTGATGAAGGACGGCATCATTCAGCAGTTCGGCACGCCAAAAGAGATCTACAACGACCCGGCCAACCTGTTCGTGGCGAGCTTCATCGGTTCGCCGCCGATGAACTTCATTCCGCTGCGCCTGCAACGCAAGGACGGTCGTCTGCTGGCGCTGCTCGACAGCGGCCAGGCCCGTTGCGAGCTGCCGATGAGCATGCAGGACGCCGGTCTTGAAGATCGCGAAGTGATCCTCGGCCTGCGCCCGGAACAGATCGTTCTGTCGAACGGCGAGGGCAATGGCCTGCCAAGCATTCGTGCCGAAGTGCAGGTCACCGAGCCGACCGGTCCGGACACGTTGGTATTCGTCAATTTGAATGAAACCAAAGTCTGCTGCCGTCTGGCGCCGGACGTGGCACCGCAAGTGGGCGAAAGCCTGACGCTGCAATTCGATCCGTCGAAAGTGTTGTTGTTTGATGCCAAGACCGGCGAGCGCCTCGGCACTGCCGGTCAACCACAGACCGATGCGCGGTCTGCGAACGTGGCCCAATTCAAAGGCCGCTGAAATTTGATGTAGGAGAGGGCTTTTGTGGCGAGGGGATTTATCCCCGTTGGGTCGCGCAGCGGCCCCATAAAAGCGGGGTCTGCTACGCAGCCCAACGGGGATGAATCC
>NZ_JASCPK010000274.1:0-3189 GCF_029959385.1 Pseudomonas sp. PS01303 | reverse complement strand
ACACGACCTCTGTAGTAGCTGCCGATGGCCGCGATCTTTTGTGCTTTAAAAACAAGATCAAAAGATCGCGGCCTTCGGCAGCTCTTACAGGGGCGGGTTGGCCGAACTGGTGGGCATATTCATATGCCCTTTCGTTCTAGCCCGCGTCCTGATTAGAAGAAGGTCGCTGTGCTAGGATTCCCCGCTCGAACACGGCCCGCTGGCCGTTCATAAGAAAGTTTTCGTGAGTAGCCATGGTCGACAAACTGACGCATCTGAAACAGCTGGAGGCGGAAAGCATCCACATCATCCGCGAGGTGGCCGCCGAGTTCGATAACCCGGTGATGCTGTACTCCATCGGTAAAGACTCCGCCGTGATGCTGCATCTGGCACGCAAGGCGTTCTTCCCGGGCAAGCTGCCGTTTCCGGTGATGCACGTCGACACCCGCTGGAAATTCCAGGAGATGTACAAGTTCCGCGACAAGATGGTCGAAGAACTGGGCCTGGACTTGATCACCCACATCAACCCCGATGGCGTGGCGCAGAACATTAACCCGTTCACCCACGGCAGCGCCAAGCACACCGACATCATGAAAACCGAAGGCCTGAAACAGGCACTCGACAAGCATGGTTTCGACGCAGCCTTCGGCGGCGCCCGTCGCGATGAAGAGAAATCCCGCGCCAAAGAGCGCGTGTACTCGTTCCGCGACAGCAAGCATCGCTGGGATCCGAAAAACCAGCGTCCAGAACTGTGGAACGTCTACAACGGCAAGGTCAACAAGGGCGAATCCATCCGTGTATTCCCTCTGTCGAACTGGACCGAACTGGACATCTGGCAGTACATCTACCTCGAAGGCATCCCGATTGTGCCGCTGTACTTCGCCGCCGAACGCGAAGTGATCGAGAAGAACGGCACGCTGATCATGATCGACGACGAGCGCATCCTCGAGCACCTGTCCGACGAAGACAAAGCGCGCATCGTCAAAAAGAAAGTGCGTTTCCGCACCCTTGGCTGCTACCCGTTGACGGGCGCCGTGGAGTCCGAAGCCGAAACGCTGACGGACATCATTCAAGAAATGCTCCTGACGCGAACTTCCGAGCGCCAGGGCCGTGTCATCGACCACGATGGCGCCGGCTCGATGGAAGACAAAAAACGTCAGGGTTATTTCTAAGGGGTTGTCATGTCGCACGTATCTGATTTGATCAGCGAGGACATCCTCGCCTACCTGGGCCAGCACGAACGTAAAGAGCTGCTGCGCTTTTTGACTTGCGGTAACGTCGATGACGGCAAGAGCACCCTGATCGGGCGCCTGCTGCACGACTCGAAAATGATCTACGAAGATCACCTCGAAGCGATTACCCGCGATTCGAAGAAAGTCGGCACCACCGGTGACGACATCGACCTGGCATTGCTGGTTGACGGCCTGCAGGCCGAGCGTGAGCAGGGCATCACCATTGATGTTGCTTACCGCTATTTCTCCACCGCGAAACGCAAATTCATCATCGCCGACACCCCCGGCCATGAGCAGTACACCCGCAACATGGCCACCGGTGCGTCCACCTGTGACCTGGCGATCATTCTCGTCGACGCGCGTTACGGCGTGCAGACCCAGACCCGTCGCCACAGCTTCATTGCTTCCCTGTTGGGGATCAAACACATCGTCGTCGCCATCAACAAGATGGATTTGAAAGGCTTCGATGAAGGTGTGTTCGAGTCGATCAAGGCCGACTACCTGAAGTTCGCCGAAGGCTTGAAGATGAAGTCGACCAGCATGCATTTCGTGCCGATGTCTGCCCTCAAGGGCGACAACGTGGTGAACAAGTCCGAGCGCTCGCCTTGGTATAAGGGCCAGTCGCTGATGGAAATTCTCGAGACCGTGGAAGTGGCGGGCGACCGCAACTTCACTGATCTGCGTTTCCCGGTGCAGTACGTCAACCGTCCGAACCTGAACTTCCGTGGTTTCGCCGGCACGCTGGCCAGCGGCATCGTGCACAAGGGTGACGAAGTCGTGGTGCTGCCGTCGGGCAAGAGCAGCCGCGTGAAATCCATCGTCACCTTCGAAGGTGAGCTGGAACACGCCGGTCCAGGTCAGGCAGTAACGCTGACCATGGAAGACGAAATCGACATCTCCCGTGGCGACCTGTTGGTGCATGCCGACAACGTGCCGCCAGTCACCGACAGCTTCGAAGCGATGCTGGTGTGGATGGCTGAAGAGCCGATGCTGCCGGGCAAGAAATACGACATCAAACGCGCCACCAGTTACGTGCCGGGCTCGATTGCCAGCATCGTTAACAAGGTTGACGTGAACACCCTGGAAGAAGGCCCAGCGAGCGCGTTGCAGCTCAACGAAATCGGCAAGGTGAAGATCGCGCTCGACGCGCCGATCGCCCTCGACGGTTACGAAAGCAACCGCACCACCGGCGCGTTCATCATCATCGATCGCCTGACCAACGGCACCGTCGGCGCCGGCATGATCGTCGCGCAGCCAGTGACCCATGGCACTGCCACGCACCACGGCAAACTGGCGCATGTTGCGACTGAGGAACGTGCTCAGCGTTTCGGCCAGCAACCCGCGACCGTGCTGTTCAGCGGTCTGTCGGGCGCGGGCAAAAGCACGCTGGCCTACGCGGTCGAGCGCAAGCTGTTCGACATGGGCCGTGCGGTGTTTGTGCTGGATGGTCAGAACCTGCGTCACGACCTCAACAAAGGTCTGCCACAGGATCGTATCGGCCGTACCGAGAACTGGCGTCGTGCCGCACACGTGGCGCGTCAGTTCAACGAAGCCGGTCTGGTGACGTTGGCTGCGTTTGTCGCGCCAAGCGCTGAAGGTCGCGAGCAGGCCAAGGACCTGATCGGCAAGGATCGTCTGCTGACGGTCTACGTACAGGCCTCGCCGGCCGTGTGCGCCGAGCGTGATCCGCAAGGTCTGTATGCCGCCGGTGGCGACAACATCCCGGGCGAATCCTTCCCGTACGACGTGCCGCTGAATGCCGATCTGGTGATCGACACGCAGACGCTGAGTCTGGAAGAAAGCGTCAAGCAAGTGCTGGAGCTGCTACGTCAGCGTGGCGCGATCTAAGCGTTAGCGACAAATAAAAAGCCCGCCGATGAGTAATCATCGGCGGGCTTTTTTGTGACCTTAAGATCGCTTTCGCGGGCAAGCCTTGCTCCTACAAGAAGTGCACCTCATCACATTGTAGGAGCAAGGC
>NZ_JASCPK010000273.1:0-3340 GCF_029959385.1 Pseudomonas sp. PS01303 | reverse complement strand
GTGCAACGAGGCTGCGATCTTTTGATCCTGATCTTTTAAAAGCCAAAAGATCGCAGCCTCGTTGCACTCGACAGCTCCTACAGTGGAAATGAGAGTTCGGCCTCTGGGTGGGCGTCTGCTCACACCCACGCAACAGCCAACAATCCCGCGCCCAACACCACGCACAACGGCGAATACACCCACGTATCAAGCCGTGAAAATCGTGAGCCTTTGACCTCTTTGAAAAACCCCACCAGGTTCGAATCACCAATCGCCCGGGCGAACAGCAGCAGCGCAATCGCGCTGATTCCCCATTGCAGCGACCAGTGATGCACCGGCGCGAAGCCCCAACCCACGCGCATACACACCAGCGCCGCAATCACCAACAGCGCCGCCGCGACCAGCAACGTGATCCAGCCGGAAGGTTTGAACGCCGGGCGCACCGTCGCCACCAAACCTTGCACCGGCACTTGCGGCACGGCCGCCACCGCCGCCCATTGCCCGCCCAGCGCCCAGTACACATGCACCAGGGCGATCACCGCAAAAACCGTCACCAGCCATTGAGCCAACACAAAGGTCATGGTCGAGAATCCTTGGAAAGGGATTTGAACAAATCATCCTAGTTGGCATTTTTTGAAGTGCACGACCGATCGGCGGTACGGTAAAGTGCCGCCCCATGAAATTCTCCCGTACCGATCGCTCACTGCTGGCCTGGATGCTCTATTGCTGCGTCCTGTTCAACGTGTTCGCCTGCAGCATCGGTCACGGACAAATGGTCGGCATGCAGCTGAACGGTATCGGCGGCCAGTTCTGTACGGTCGACCCGGCCACGCAAGCGCCGATCGCCAACAACCCCACTGAAGAAAAACTGCCGACCCTGTCCAAGGCGTTCGGCTGTCCGCTGTGCTCGGTCGGCGGCGGCATGGGCCCGGCGTTCAACTCCAGCCTGACCCTCGCCGTTCTGCCGGAGCAACACAGCCCTCCGCTGGCGCCCATCGTCAGCGCCGACCTCCCTGCCCGCTTCACCTGGCCCTCGGCCAACCCTCGCGCCCCACCGCTCGCCTGAGTGTTTCTGCCTTTTTTGATCTGTCAGCCCACTGCGCCAACGCGCGGCGTGTGCCTGTGCGCTGACGCCTAGACAAGCATTCAGGATTCAATGATGAAACAACTCACTTTGCTGGCGAGCCTGTGCGGCTGCCTGTCCGTTAACGTCTGGGCGCAATCCACCGTGGATCTGGCGCCCATCACCATCGATGGCGAATCCGGCGTCGAACCGGGCCTGAGCCTCGACCAGTCCAGCGGCATGGCCTCGCGCCTCGGCCTCAGCCTGCGCGACACCCCGGCCTCGGTGGCCATCGCCAACCGCAACGACATCGAGCGCCATGGCGCACAGAACTTCCAGGACGCCGCCAACACCCTGCCCGGCGTCAATGCCAGCGCACCGCCGGGTTTCGGCGGCTTCGTCTCTTATCGCGGCTTCACCAGCAGCCAGATCACCCAGATGTTCAACGGCATCAACGTCTCCGGCGGTCTCGCCCGACCGGTGGACGCGTGGATCTACGACCGGGTGGAACTGGTCGGCGGCCCGTCGTCGCTGATCAACGGCGCAGGCTCGGTCGGCGGTTCGCTGAACTACGTGACCAAACTCGCCACGCGCGATGAACAAGCCATCGAAGGCCGGGTCAGCTACGGCACTTACGACACCACCGAAACCGCGTTCGGCCTCAACCATGCGCTGACCGCCCCGAGCGCCGACATCCAGCACTACGCCCGACTCGACGTTAGCCACAACACCAGCAACGGCTACATCGACCGCCAGGAACGCGATGCCTGGAGCGTGGCGTTCTCGTTGCTCAGCGACCTGACGCCAAATCTGTCGCACACGTTGGCGCTGGAATACCAGGACGAGCACGAGGACAGTCCGTATTGGGGAACCCCAGTGCTCAATCCCAAGGCCGGCGAGCTGAAGATCGACAAACACAACCGCTTCAACAACTACAACGTCGAGGACGGCCGCTACGAGCAACGAACCATCTGGGTGCGCTCGATCATCGACTACCGCATCAACGACAGCACCACCCTGCGCAACACGCTGTATCACCTCGACAGCCAGCGCGATTACCGCAACCTCGAAACCTACCAGTACAACGCCGACAACACGGCGGTGAACCGCTCAACCGCGTATCAAGTGCGCCATCAGGGCGAGCAGAACGGCAACCAGTTCGAACTGCGCCACGACAACACGCTGTTGGGACTTGAGACGACGTGGTCGGGTGGTTTCGAATACAAGGTCAACCAGACCACCAACTACCCGCTGAACGTCAAAGGCGCCAGCACGGTTGATCCGAACAACTACCGGCCGGGGCATTTCTACGACATACCCGGCACCAACCCGGCGTTGATCAGCGACAAGACCAACCAGGTCACCACCAAAGCGCTGTTCATGGAAAACCGCTTGGCGTTGACCGACAAACTGTCGCTGCTCACCGGTTTGCGTTATGACGATATCGACCTCGACGTGACCAACCACCGAGTGGTGACCGCCGCTAATCCCAAGCACCTTAAACGCAGCTGGGAACCGCTCACCGGACGCGCCGGCCTGACGTACCAGTTCATCCCGTCGGCCAACGTTTACGTGCAATACAGCACCGCCGCCGAGCAACCGAACGGCACCCAGGACTTCGACGTCTCGACGGGCAAGCAATGGGAGATCGGCAGCAAGTTCGATTATCTGAACGGGCGCGGTTCGGCGACATTGGCGGCGTATACGATTGAGCGCAAAGACTTCGCCGTGACCGATCCACTGGATCCGACCAGCAGCATTCCGGTGGGTCAGCAAACGTCGAAAGGCATTGAGATCGCCAGTTCGCTGCGGATCACCGACAAGTTGTTGGCCGAAGGCAACTTCGCCTGGGTCGATGCGCAGTACGACGATTTCACCGAGAAAAACGCTGCCGGCGTGGTGGTGTCGCGCAAGGGCAACACGCCGACCAACGTGCCGGATCGGGTCGGCAATCTGTGGCTGACTTATGATTTTTCGCCGCAATGGCAAGGTGGGGTTGATGCGCGCTATGTGGCGTCGGTGTTTGCCGATACGGCCAATACGATGACAGTGCCGTCGTACACGCTGTTTGGCAGCTTCCTCAGCTACAAGGTCGATTCGCACACCACTGTGACCGGGCGGGTGCGCAACTTGACCAATGAGGTGTATGCCGAATTTGCGCATGTGTCGCCGGCGTATTACCTCGGGACGCCGCGTACTTTTGAATTGACAGTCGCTACGAAATTTTAAGAGCTTCGCGGGCAAGCCTTGCTCCTACAGAGCGGAATACATTCCAAACTGTAGGAGCAAGGCTTGCCC
>NZ_JASCPK010000272.1:0-3461 GCF_029959385.1 Pseudomonas sp. PS01303 | reverse complement strand
CGATAGCGGTGTGTCAGCCAAAAAGTTGTCAACTGATAGACCGCTATCGCGAGCAGGCTCACTCCTACAGGGGACCGGTGTGGGTCAGTCAGGTGCGGGTAGCGCCCCGTGCGCTGGCGGCGAACTGGTCAACCGGCAGGACGTGTTTGCGTTCCAGTACGCGATAGACAACGCCCGTCAGGATCAGGCCGAACACCATCACCCCCGAGAGGAAATACAGGCCGGAACCGAGGTTGCCGGTGTATTCCTTCAACGCCCCAATCACAAACGGCCCGATGTACCCGCCGAGATTCCCCACCGAGTTAATCAACGCAATCCCCGCCGCCGCACTCGCACCGGCAAAGAATCGCCCCGGCAATGTCCAGAACACCGCCGTGCAGGAAAACAGCGCAAACGCCACCAGACACAGCGCCGCCAGTTGCGCCACCGGCAAGGTAAGCCACGCGCTGAGGAACAGGCCAATCGCACCCAGCACATAAAGCACGGCGAGATGCCCGTAGCGATCATTCAAACGGTCAGAACTGCGCGGCACGATCAGCAAGCCGATGATCCCGAAGATGTACGGCACCGATGACACAAACCCAGTCACCAGATCGCTGCCGCCAAACTGTTTGATCAACGTCGGCAACCACAGACCCAAACCATAGATGCTCAGCGTCACCGGCAGGTAAAACAGCGCCAACAGCAACACGCGCTTGTCTTTCAGTGCATGCAGCGGATTGCCGTGGCGGGTCTGGCCGTATGCCTGCAGATCCTTTTTCAGTTCACCGGTCAGCCAGTCTTTTTCCGCCTGATCCATCCATTTCACTTGTTGCGGGCCGTCCGGCAACCAGCGCAACACCGGCCAGGTCAGCAAGATCGCCGGCGTGCCGATGACGATGAACAGCCACTGCCAGCCGTGCAGACCCAGCACACCGTCCATGCCGAGCAAACCGCCGGACACCGGGCCGGTGATCATCATTGCGATCGGTTGCGAAAGGATGAACAGCCCGAGGATCTTGCCGCGATGGCGCACCGGGAACCATTGGGTGATGTAGTAGAGAACACCCGGGAAGAAGCCCGCCTCGGCCGCGCCGAGCAGAAAGCGCATCACGTAGAAACTGTGTGGGCCCTGGACGAAGGCCATGCCGATGGTGATGGCGCCCCAGGTGATCATGATTCGCGCGAACCAGCGGCGTGCGCCGAAGCGTTCGAGCATCAGGTTGCTGGGGATTTCGAGAAGGAAATAGCCGATGAAGAACAGCCCGGCGCCGAGGCCGTAAGCCGCATCGCCGATGCCAATGTCGGCGCCCATGTGCAGCTTGGCGAAGCCGACGGCGGAGCGATCCACATAGGCGATCAGGTACAGCAGGATCAGGAAGGGAATCAGTTTCAGCGTAATGCGCCGTATCAGCCGCAGTTCCTGGCTCATGAGATCGGTCTCCGATTGTTGTTTTTATAGAACCTCGGGGGACGCCTCTCGCGGAAAACCGTCAGGGCCATCCCTCCGTCGAAAACGACTATATAGTAATACTAATTCACCAACAACACTTCCAAACCTAGGATTTTGCGCTTAGATTAGGCCGTAGCTGGAACACTATAGTCATACAATAAGAGAATCGATCATGTCTGATAAGAAACCCACCCTGCGCTCCGCCCAATGGTTTGGCACGGCCGACAAGAACGGCTTCATGTACCGCAGCTGGATGAAGAATCAGGGCATCGCCGACCACCAGTTCCACGGCAAGCCGATCATCGGCATCTGCAACACCTGGTCGGAACTGACCCCGTGCAACGCGCACTTCCGCCAGATTGCGGAGCACGTCAAACGCGGGGTGATCGAGGCCGGTGGTTTTCCGGTGGAATTCCCGGTGTTCTCCAACGGCGAATCGAACCTGCGCCCGACCGCCATGCTCACCCGCAACCTGGCGAGCATGGACGTTGAAGAAGCGATTCGCGGCAACCCGATTGACGGCGTGGTGCTGCTGACCGGTTGTGACAAAACCACCCCGGCGCTGCTGATGGGCGCGGCCAGTTGCGATGTGCCGGCCATCGTCGTCACCGGCGGGCCGATGCTCAACGGCAAGCACAAAGGCAAAGATATCGGTTCCGGCACCGTGGTCTGGCAGCTCAGCGAACAGGTCAAGGCTGGCACCATTACCATCGACGATTTCCTTGCGGCCGAGGGCGGCATGTCGCGTTCGGCGGGCACCTGCAACACCATGGGCACCGCGTCGACCATGGCCTGCATGGCTGAAGCACTCGGCACTTCGCTGCCGCACAACGCGGCGATTCCGGCGGTGGATGCGCGACGTTATGTGTTGGCGCACATGTCCGGCATGCGCGCGGTGGAGATGGTGCGCGAAGACCTTCGTCTATCGAAGATCCTCACTAAGGAAGCCTTCGAAAACGCTATTCGGGTTAACGCGGCCATCGGTGGTTCGACCAACGCGGTGATTCACTTGAAAGCCATCGCCGGGCGCATCGGTGTCGAGCTGGATCTGGATGACTGGACGCGCATGGGGCGCGGCATGCCGACCATCGTTGACCTGCAACCGTCCGGGCGTTTCCTGATGGAAGAGTTCTATTACGCTGGCGGTTTACCGGCGGTGTTGCGTCGCCTTGGAGAAGCCAATCTGATTCCTCATCCGAATGCGTTGACCGTCAACGGCAAATCCATTGGCGAGAACACTAAGGACGCGCCGATCTATGGCGAAGACGAAGTGATCCGCACCCTCGACAACCCGATTCGCGCCGACGGCGGCATTTGCGTGTTGCGCGGTAATTTGGCGCCACTGGGCGCAGTGCTCAAGCCGTCCGCCGCCACGCCGGAACTGATGCAGCATCGCGGTCGCGCGGTGGTGTTCGAGAACTTCGACATGTACAAGGCGCGGATCAACGATCCGGAGCTGGATGTTGATAAAGATTCGATTCTGGTGATGAAGAACTGCGGGCCAAAGGGTTATCCGGGCATGGCTGAAGTCGGCAACATGGGCTTGCCGGCCAAGCTGTTGGCGCAGGGTGTGACCGACATGGTGCGCATTTCCGATGCACGGATGAGCGGCACGGCGTACGGCACGGTGGTTTTGCACGTGGCGCCGGAAGCGGCGGCTGGCGGGCCTTTGGCGACGGTGAAGGAAGGCGACTGGATCGAGCTGGATTGCGCGACCGGGCGTTTGCACCTGGATATTCCGGATGCTGAGCTGGCAGCGCGCATGGCGGATCTGCAGCCACCGCAGCAATTGTTGGTGGGCGGTTATCGTCAGCTGTACATCGACCATGTGCTGCAGGCGGATCAGGGGTGTGACTTTGACTTCCTGGTGGGTTGCCGTGGGGCTGAAGTGCCGCGTCATTCCCACTAAGAGCAAAAGATCGCAGCCTGCGGCAGCTCCTACCTTGGAATGCATTTCCACTGTGGGAGCGAGCCTGCTCGCGATAGCGGTGTGTCAGTCAGCAATTGTTCAGCTGACACACCGCTATCG
>NZ_JASCPK010000271.1:0-3487 GCF_029959385.1 Pseudomonas sp. PS01303 | reverse complement strand
ACGCCCCACGCATTTCCTGTAGGAGCTGCCGCAGGCTGCGAGCTTTTGACGTTGTTTTTGCAGATCAAAAGATCGCAGCCTGCGGCAGCTCCTACAGAGATCGCGACACATGTAAGATTTTTATGGAGAGACAGAAATCAATGAAACCTCGTGCCCGTGACCTCAACATCCGCATTGGCCAGATGCAGCCCGGCCCGCTCAATGCGATCACCGACGTGCCCGGTGTGCGTGTCGGCCACAGCAACGTGCGCGGTAAAAGCACGGCCGGTCGTGACATTTTCACTGGCGTCACCCTGATCGAACCGCGTCAGGGTTCGACCAACCAGCAACCGTGTTTCGCTGGCGTGCATGTGCTCAATGGCAACGGTGACGCCAGCGGTCTTGAGTGGATTCGCGAGGCGGGCTTGTTGACCAGTCCGATCGCCTTCACCAATACCCACAGCCTCGGCGTGGTGCGCGATGCGCTGATTGTGCTGGATCGTCAGCAGCAACCGGACGATGGCCGTCTCTACTGGAACATGCCGGTGGTGCTGGAGACTTACGACGGGTTGCTCAATGACATCAACGGCTTCCACGTCAAACCTGAACATGTCGCCGAAGCCCTGCACAACGCGGTCGACGGCCCGGTTGTGGAAGGCGCGGTCGGCGGTGGCAGCGGCATGATCTGCCATGAATTCAAGGGCGGCATCGGCACTTCGTCGCGGCGATTGAGCGCTGCGCAGGGCGGCTGGACAGTGGGTGCGATCGTCCAGGCCAACTATGGCATTCGCAACCAGTTACGGGTTGACGGCTACCCGGTCGGGCGCTACATGGAACAGAAGGATTCACCGTTTTTGCGCGCCGCATTGCCGCACCCTGGCATGGGTTCGATCGTGGTTTGCCTGGCCACCGATGCGCCGTTGTTGCCGCATCAGTGCACACGCCTGGCGCAACGGGCGAGCGTCGGTCTGGCGCGCACCGGTGGCGGCAATGAAGATCAAAGCGGCGACATCTTTATCGCCTTCGCCACGGGTAATGATCACGTGCCGCCGGCGGCCTATGAAAGCAAAGGTGCGCCGACGTGTGACGGCTTGCGGATGGTCAATAACGATCACATCAGCGAGCTGTTTCTGGCCGCCACCGAGGCGGTTGAGGAAGCGATCATCAATGCCTTGCTGGCCAGCGAGAGCACTGAAGGCAATGGCCATTCGGTTCAGGGGCTGGATGCACAAACCTTGCTAGCCGCCCTCGAAAAGGCAGGCTGGCCTGGCTCGCGATAACCCCACAAATCCCTGTAGGAGCTGCCGAAGGCTGCGATCTTTTGATTTTGCTTTTAAAAAACAAGATCAAAAGATCGCAGCCTTCGGCAGCTCCTACAGGGGTTATGTGAACATCTGATAACCGAGTTTCCGGGCCACTTGGAGTTGCGCCTGCGGCTCGCGCAATTCCGACTCCGGCAGCAACGTTGAGCTCAGCACCGTCGCCCCGCTGTAATCGAAAATCCCGTGTTCAATCTGCGCCTTCATCGCCGCACCGTAACCGTGGCGTTCATAGGTGCGTTCGTCCGCCCCGGCGAGTTGTACAAGGTGCACGCGCAAACGCTGCAGCAACTTCACATGCTTCAAGTCACCCGCAAAATCGAACGCCCAGCCATTGCTGAACACCCGATCAATCCAGCCCTTGAGCAGTGCCGGCATCGACCACCAATACACCGGGTAAACCAGCACCAACGCATCGGCGCGATCAATGCGTGCCTGTTCCGCCAGCACATCCTCCGGCGGCGAGGCCTCGCGATGATGCACGGCAAAATCCGCTGCGCCGAAACGCGGTTCGAAGCCTTCAGCGTAGAGATCGGCGATCTCGAAGGTGTTGGCCGGATCGGCTTCGGTCATGCCGGCAGCAATTTGTGTGGCAACGCTGTGGGTCAGTGAGCGCTGATCGTGATGAGCAACAACAATCAATGCGTGCATGGCAATTCTCCGGTTGGTGAGGCTGACCAAGGCTTATATACTCTTGGTAAGTTACGAAGCTTAAGTTACCTTTGGTATATAAACCATGTCAACTGATCAACTGACCAAACAGAATTCCCCCGCGCAACCGCGCAAACGCCTTTCCCGTGAGGATCGCCTGCGCCAGTTGCTTGATGTCGCCTGGCAGATCATCCGCGCCGAGGGCACCGATGCGCTGACCCTCGGCTATCTCGCCGAAAAGGCCGGCGTGACCAAACCGGTGGTCTACGACCATTTCGTCACCCGCGCAGGATTACTCGCGGCGCTGTACCGCGATTTCGATGCACGCCAGACCGTGGTGATGGACGCCGCGATCGCCGAATGCGAGCCGACACTCGTCGGCACCGCCTCAGTGATTGCCAAGGCGTATGTCGATTGTGTGATGTTTCAGGGAACGGAAATTCCGGGGATCATCGCCGCGCTGGCGAGCACCCCGGAACTGGAGAAAATCAAGCGGGAGTACGAGGCGATCTTCCTCGAAAAGTGCCGCCGCGACCTGGCGCCTTACGCCAATGGCGGGACGATCACTGCTGCCGGACTACGTGCAATGCTCGGCGCCGCCGAAGCGCTGTCGCACGCTGCCGCCAACGGTGAAATCAGCGCCGAGGACGCGATCAACGAGTTGTTCGCAACCATCATCGCAATGGTCGAACGCGCCACTGTCAGGCTCTAGTGCAGGGTCAGTCGCTGACGGACAAATTCTTCCGTGTGGCGAGTGGTTTGATCCAGATGGCGATCGCGCTGCTTCTCGGCATCGAGCATCGCGCGCTTGCTGTTTTTCTGTAGCAGATACGTGTGAATCTGCTGCACTTCCAGTGAGCGGTAAATCGGCGTGGTGTCGATGAAACCGCGCAAGCCGTTGCTGCGGTAATGCCGGGTGCTCATCAGCACTTGAGTTTCACGCGAGCCGATCACCTCAAAGCCCAGCGCTTCGAAATACGGGACTTTGCCGACGGTGCAGCCCAGCTCCGCATGCGGATAACGGCCGAGCATTTCGCCGATCATCGCCCGCGCCACGCCTTGCCGCCGGTGCCCTTCACGCACCGCCATGTAGGCGACGCTGCACGCTTCCCAGTCGCCCTGCACCGGCAGGTACAAAAGGAAACCGATCACTTGCTCCGGATCTTCATCGGCGGTCGCCACCAGCAACTCGACTTCGGTGCCCTTCTCGCCATTCAACGCTTCCAGATACAAATGCACCTCGTAGCCCACCGCGTACTGATACACGTTGTACAGCAGGTTGCTCGGGCCCAGGCCAACCGCGCTGATGTCGGTCAGGTAGTCGACGACCATTTGCAGAATCTGGCTGTTGACGCCCTCGGGGCATGGGGATTTGTAGTGGGTGATGCGAGGCATGGCAGCTGAACTCCGGCAGAAAACCGCGACATCATACCTTGTCCCTGCGCCAACCCCTGTAGGAGCTGCCGAAGGCTGCGATCTTTTGATCTTGTCTTTTAAAAACAGGATCAAAAGATCGCAGCCTTCGGCAGCTCCTACAT
>NZ_JASCPK010000270.1:0-3512 GCF_029959385.1 Pseudomonas sp. PS01303 | reverse complement strand
GCTCGCGAAGGCGGTGTGTCAGCCAAATATGTATTGACGGATACACCGCTTTCGCGAGCAAGCCCGCTCCCACATGGGATCTGTGTTAGCGGTTAGTTACCGCGTTTGCTGGTGATCTGCCGCAGGCGATTGCCTTCAAAGCGCAGGTATTGGTACATGCCGTTGTTCGGCCCGTACGTCCATTCCTCGACCTGAAACTCTTCACGCCGATTGGCGCTGCGCTTGTAACCCAGCGGATCGCGACCAACCGGTTCGCCGCACTTCTGCAGCACTTCGCTGGCGCGGTCGCCGAGGCTGACCAGTTGACTGCCGCAGCGCAACGTATCCGACGCCCAGACGTGGCTGGCAGCCAGCGTCAGGGCGATCGCCGCCAGCCACTTGCCTGTCATTACTCGGCGTCCAGATGCAGCGGTGTGATCACCCGACCATCGCTTTCAGCCTGACCGAGATTGGCGTCGATGAAGTACACGCGGTCATCGGCCAGTTGGCCTTTGTCGACCAGATAATCCTTGATGCTGCTGGCGCGATCCTGACCCAACTGACGCAGCAACACATCGCTGCCACTCCAGAACTTGATCACGCCTTCACGCATTTTCGCCGTGCGTTCTTCCTTGCCCAGATCCTTCCACTCAGCCGGCGGCTGGGTTTTCAGACGGGTGCGATAAATGCCTTCGAGCAGCGGGCCTTTTTCGCCTTCCGGCACTTCGATCAAAGATGCTTGAGCCGGGACTTTATCGCCACGGCGCTGGAGCATCTTGTAGTAGTTGTACTGATATTCACGTTCCAGACGCTGCTCGGCGATCAACGGACCATCGCTGCTTTGCGCAGCGGTGCCTTCGATTTCCAGACGCAGGGCAGGGCGTTCTTTCAGCGCTTGCGACAGTTTCACCAGCGCGCCTTCGGCGTCTTTGCTCAACTCACTGGAGCCCGGCGCGAACGACACGGTGCCGAGGTCTTCGGAACCGCCACCGCTGACCAAACCGCCAATCAGCTTGAACGGCGCCGCTGCGGCTTTGACGATCAAGTTGCGCAGAGTCTGCCAGACAATCGGCATCACGCTGAATTGCGGGTTGTTGAGGTCGCCGGTCACCGGCAATTCGATGGAGATTTTGCCGTCGACGTCCTTGAGCAGCGCAATCGCCAGTTTCAGCGGCAGGCTCACGGCATCCGGGCTGTCGACTTTCTCACCGAGCTGCAACTGTTCGACCACCACTTTGTTCTCGGCTTTCAGTTGGCCTCTGGTGATCAGGTAATGCAGGTCGAGATTGAGCCGGCCCTTGCGGATCCGGTAACCGGCGAACTTGCCGGAGTACGGCGTCAGCGTGGTCAGCTCGACGCGTTTGAAACTGGTGGCGATGTCGAGGCTGGCCATCGGGTCGAAGGGATTGACCGCGCCCTTGATGGTCACCGGTGCATAGCGGTCGACCTTGCCCTTGATGTCGACGCTGGCCGGTTTCGCCTGACGGCTGTCGATGGTGCCGATCTGACCGTTCAGTTGTTGGATCGCAGTGGCGAAGTTTGGCGTCAGGCTGAAGTCGGCGAAGTTGGCCGAGCCGTCATTGATCGCAATGCCGCCGATATGAATGCCCAGCGGTTTGTCCTTGCTGGCCGGTTTCGCCGCAGTGGATTTCGCGCCACTGTCGGCCGGTTGCGGGATCAGCAGATCGTCGATGTTGGTGGTGCGATCATCGTTGATCATGAAGCGCGCATACGGCTGGAACAGGTTGACCTTGTCGATCGACAGGCTGTCACCGTGCTGATAATTCAGGCCTTCGACCACCACTTGCTGCCACTTGAGGAAGTCGCGGGTTTTCAGGGTGTCGAGGGTGTGCAGTTGATCGATCTGCGCGCGGCCGGTCACGCTGAGGGCCAGCGGCTCGGTGCTCTTGAGGTTGACCTTGAGGTCACTGCCGAGCATGCCGCTGCGCAGTTCCAGACGAATAAACGGGTTGATGTAGGACTGTGCGACACGCAGGTCGATGTCCTGGGTTTTCACATTGAGTTGAGCGTTGACCGGCGCCAGATTGACCGTGCCGTCGGCGCTGAGCTTGCCTGATTTGCCGACGCCGCTATCGAGTTTGACCTTGAAGGGCGAGCCGTTGAGGCTGTCGAAATCTTGCAGATCAATGTTCAGCGGCGTGATATCCAGCGCCACCGCAGGCGTGGCGGAACGGTCGGCGAGGTGAACGGTGTAGTCGCGCAGTTGCACGTCTTTGAGCAGCACTTGCCATGGTTTGCTTGGCGCTGTCGGTTCGGCTTTCGGCGAATCGGCAGCGGCCGGTGTGCTGGCCGGTTCGGCGGCGGCTTTGGCAGCAGGTTTTGACGGTTGGCTGGCGAACAGTTTTTGCCAGTCGAGCTGGCCGTCAGCTTCGAGGGCGGCCCAGGTTTCCAGTTTCTGGCTGCGGATCTTGCCGACCACCACGTGTTGCTTGGCCAGATCGATGCTGGTGTCGCTGACGTCGAGGCGCTCAAGCTTGGCCAGCGGGCGGCCATCCGGAGCGCTGATCGCGAACGGCGCGATGCTGACGTTAACGTTGTTCAGCAGCAGTTCGGTTTCTTTCGACAGGTTGAGTTTGTATTCGGTGCTGAGGCTTACCACGCCGTCGTTGAGTACCAAAGGCACCGAGTCACGCACGTAAGGCCAGAAGGCTTTCATCTTGCCGTCGGTGACTTTCAGGGTGCCTTCGGAAGTGAACGGGATCAGGCTGAAATTGCCGCTCCAGTCGATTCGTCCGCCGGCCGGGCCGATCGCGACGAGGGTCATGTCGGCGCTGTCTTCGGGCAGGGTGCTGAGGTTTTTCAGTTCAAAGCTGAGGTCGTCGTAAAGGAATTCAATCGGCTCGCTTGGGCGCACGTCCTGAAAGTGCACGACGCCGCTGGCCAGTTTGATGTTGTCGATGCGCAGCGGGAACGGTTTGGCGTCGGGATCGGCCGGAACCGGTTCGCTGGCCGGCACGTTGAACAGGCCGAGCAGATTGAGCTTGCCGTCTTTGGCGAAGAGGATTTCGGTCTTCGGCTTGTCCAGTTCGATGTTCGCCAGATGCAGGGCTTTGGTCCACAGACTGTCGATTTGCAGGTCGGCGTACAGGCGTTCGAAGCCCACCTGCTCTTTGCCCGGTTCACCAATAACCAGGCCCCACAAGGTGACCTCAAGGCTGAACGGGTTGAGTTCGATGCGCTGGATATGCGCCGGCACCGTGGCGTAATTGGCCAGTTGCTGGTTGGCCACTCGCAGGGCAATGCCCGGCAAAATCAGAAACCCCAGCAGGCTGTAGAGGGCCAGCGCAGTCAACAAGGCGCCAATCGCGCGAATCAATCCTTTGGTCATGTGCGGCTTCATCTGTCTGAATCGAAGTGCCTTGGAGTATGGCACGCGAATCTGGTTCCGAAGTACATCGCATGGGTCAGGATTGTTCAGATTTGTCTCAAAACACAGATCCCTTGTGGGAGCGAGCCTGCTCGCGAAGGCGTCCTACCAGTCACACTATGTGTTGGCTGATACACCGCTTTCG